>DATJTX010000028.1 GCA_035502855.1 Candidatus Baltobacteraceae bacterium | reverse complement strand
GGCAAGGGCATTTTCCGGTGCGGGTCTTCGTTGCATCCTCGGTCACAGAGCGCGTTGCTATGCTCCCTCGGATGCGCCTCGATTCGCACCGGAAAATGCTCCTTGCGATCGGTACAGCGACTTCTTCAGAGCTTCCCTAGTGCTTGGCCCGGCAGCCGGCCCAAGATATGGGCAGGGCGCTCCGCCGGTTGTGGGTAACTATCCACAAGAATCCGCAGGACGCGGATGTCTCACCCCTTGGAAGCGAGGATAGGCGTTGGCCGTCAAAGCGCAGTCCGTTTCCCCGAGCTGGGAACTCTCACAACTCCTCGACATCTTCCCGCTCCCGATCCGACAGTCGCTCGTACGTCTCCCAAATCTCGAAGACATCATCGAAGTCGTGCTCGATCTGGGCCGTCCGCCCGAGGCGCGATTTGCGGATGACTTTCGTTATCTCTCCGAGACGCCGGTCAGCAACGAGGACATCGCGCACGTGTGCTCGCGCATCTCCGCGTTCGGCGCAGACAATCGCGCCGGTATCGAGCAGACGCTGCATCGCATCAGTGCGATTCGTAATCGTCAAGGCAAGATCGTCGGGCTGACCTGCCGCGTCGGACGTGCGGTTTACGGCACGATCGATATTCTTCTCGACGTGCTGCGCAGCGGCAAGTCGATTTGCTTGCTCGGGCGGCCCGGCGTCGGCAAGACGACGATGTTGCGCGAGTGCGCGCGCATTCTCTCCGAAGACCGCAAACGCGTGGTGATCGTCGATACCTCGAACGAGATCGCCGGCGACTCGGATATTCCGCATCCCGGCATCGGGCTCGCGCGCCGCATGCAAGTCGCCAATCCGGCGCTGCAACACGCGGTGATGATCGAAGCGGTAGAAAACCACATGCCCGAAGTGATCGTGATCGACGAGATCGGCACCGAGGCCGAGGCGGGCGCGGCACGCACGATCGCCGAACGCGGCGTCACGCTGATCGGAACGGCGCACGGTCAGACGCTCGAAAACCTGTTGATGAATCCGACGCTCTCGGATTTGCTCGGCGGCATCACCGCGGTGACGCTATCCGACGAAGAAGCCCGCCGGCGCGGGACGCGCAAGACCGTGCTCGAGCGCAAGGCGCCGCCTACGTTCGATCTGCTGGTCGAGATCCAAGAGCGCGACCGGCTCGCGATTCACAAGAACGTGGCGGAGGTCGTCGACGCACTGCTGCGCGGTTATCAGCCGCAACCCGAGATTCGTCAGCGGACCGCGAGCGGCGACGTGGCAATCGTGCAAGAGGCGGATACCGAGTCGATGCCGCAGCTCGGTGAGAATCTGGATCACCATCATCACGACCCCCACGACGAAGTGACCGACAAGCCGCTCTCGATCTTTCCCTACGGCGTTTCGCGCAACAAAATCGAGCGGGCCGTGCACAATCTGCGCATCAACGCCGCGATCGCGCGCAGCTGGGACGATGCGGACGTGGTTTTGACGCTGAAAACCCTCGAACGCAAGGGCCAGCCGAAGCTCAAGCAGATCGCCTCCGACAACGTGCCGATCTACGCGATCAAAACGAATACGACCACGCAGATCCAAAGTGCGCTGCGCGACGTGTTCAACCTGGGCTCGATCGACCATGAGGAGATCGCGCTGCGCGAGGCCGAGGAAGCCGTCTACCAGGTGCTGTTGACCAATCAGGCGATCGAACTTTCGCCCCAAACGTCGTACGTCCGCCGTATGCAGCATCAGCTGGCGGAGAAGTATCGCCTGCAGTCGCGCAGCACCGGCCTCGAACCCAACCGGCGCGTCCGCATATTTAAAGTCGATATGTAGCTATAAGAGGGTGATCTCGCCGTCTTCGGCTACGAGAAACCGTGTGTCGAACGCGAGCATCTCCTCGCCGCGCTTGACGCGGCTGTGGACGTTGAAGCGGTGCGCCGGTTTCATGCCTCCGGTTCGCTTGACCATTCCCCCGTAGAAGAGCTTGAGCAACGGCGTCTGGCCGGACTTGGGCGCTTCGAGTTTGTTCTGCGAAACCAGCATGTTGACGATTTTTTGCTGCAAGACCATCGGCAGAAGACGGTATGCGTCGTCGACCTTCTCGGTCGGCTCCTGATTTTGCATCCTGCGGCGATCGCCTTCGGGCTCGTCGTTGACGTAGCGGACGATCGCGTCCCAGTCGTCGGCGGCGATTCCGACGAACTCGCACATATAGCGATGCCACATCGAACCCTGATGCGCAACTTCGTCGTTGCGAACGCACTTGACGCGCAGGGGAATATTGTTGTCGCGAACGCGTGCAACGATACTGAACTCCGGCGCGTCGACCGGTTCTTGCAGAATGAACATTGCGCCGTTGGGCGAGATTTCGAGCCCGACGCCAGATTTGAGCATGTTGGGGTCGTTCGGATTGGGCTGATACCACATGTGAAACGCACCGGTGCGCCGCTTGTACTGGCGGCGGTCGCCTGCGCGTCCGAGAAACCACTCGACGATGTCGCCGAACATTGAGCCGGGAGATGACATACAAAGCCGCTCCGTCGAATATCGGCCGGTGACTTTCATCACGGTCGAAGGCATTGAAGGCTGCGGCAAGAGTACACTCGTTGCCGGCCTCTCTGAACGTTTACGCGCTCGGGGCAGGGAAATCATCGTGACCCGTGAGCCGGGGGGGACGCCGGCCGGGGACGCGATCCGCCGGATCTTCCTCGAGCCCGATCTGGCGATCGCGCCGCTGACCGAGGCGTTGCTCATCAACGCCGCGCGGGCGGAGCATGTGGTCGAGCTGATCGGACCGGCGCTGCGCGGCGGCGCGATCGTCCTGTGCGACCGCTTCGTCGATTCGACCCTGGCCTATCAGGGGTATGGCCGAGGCATCGACCTGACGTTTCTTCGCGGACTGTGCGAGGCGGCGGCCGCGGAGCTGGTGCCGGATTTGACCTTCGTGCTCGACGTCCCGGTCGCGATCTCGCGCGAGCGCACGGCGTTGCGCAACGGCATCGGATGCGACCGGATGGAAGGTGAAGACGAAGCGTTTTTCGAGCGCGTGCGCTCCGGCTACCTCGAGCTGGCTCGCGGCCAGGCGCGCTACCGCGTCCTCGACGCGACCAAGGCGCCCGAGGAACTCGCCGCCCAAGCGCTGGCTGCGATCGACGGCGTCCTGGTATGAGCGCGCTCCAGTTCGACGTCGTCGGAGCCGAGGGGCCGAAGACCTATTTCGGGCGGCTCCACCCCGACCAGCTCGCGCACGCCTATCTGTTTTCGGGCCCGCCGGGCGTCGGGAAAAAGACCTTTGCACGGCGGCTCGCACAGTCGCTCCTCTGCCTTGCGCCCAAGGACGGCGTTCTCGGCTACGACGGGACCTGCGCCTCCTGCCGGCTCTTTGCCGGCGCGGCCGTGCGCCATCCGGATTTCCTGGAGCACGTCGGCATTTTGAAGATCGGCGACGCCGATGCGGCGATGGGTTTTTACGAAGGGGAAGACCTTACTGCGCGCGACCTGGTCCGTCAGCTCTCGATGCAGTCCTATAGCGGCGGCCTTCGCGTCTTGTTGCTCGGCGATATCGACTTTGCCACGCATCACGCGGCGAACGCCCTGCTGAAGTTTTTCGAGGAGCCGCCCCGCGGTGTCGTGCTGATTCTCACCTCCGCCACGGCCGGGCGTTTGCTGCCGACGATCCGTTCGCGCCTCATCGAGCTGCGTTTTGCGCCGCTCGCGCAAGCGCAGGTGCGCGCGATCTTGCAGCGCATGGGCTACAGCGAGGAACGCGCCGCGCTCGGTGCATCGCTCGGCAGCGGCAGCGTGACGCGCGCCACTGCCGCACTCGGCGATGAAGAGGAGACGCTGCGCGCGCAGGTCGCGGATTGGTTCTTTCGCGTCGCACGCGGCGAGAGTCCGCAAGAAGGATGGGCGACGCGCGAAACGCTCGACGAGGGGTTGGACGTGATCAAATCGCTGGTCCGCGATTGGACGGCGCTCGCGACCGCCGGCGATCGTGCGCCCGTGATCTGCATCGACTACGTCGACTCGCTGCGCGGGCTGAGCTCGCTCGCACCGGCGGACGCGCTTGCCGTGATCGGCAAGCTCGACGACGCGCAGCGCCTGGCGCGCACGAACGTCAGCCCGGCGATGGTCAGCGAGCTGGTGCGCATGGCGCTGACGGGAAAAGGCTAGGCGCTAATAATAGCCGCGAAAGGCCGTTTCGTCGTACGTGACCGCGAAGGGAAAGGCCATGTACGCCAGCACGATCGCGCGAAAGATGGCGATCCCGATCGTGGCGGCGAGCACGCCGTATGAAGAAAGTGGAATCAGCACGTACTGCGGTGCGAAAAGCCAAAGTGCGACGAAAACGATCGCGACGATGACGCACGCGGGCCAATTGGCGCGCACGGCGCGAATCGAACCCGAGAGCGCGAGCGCGCCGGGAAGGCCGCCGATCGACGCGGCCGGGATCGTGAGGATGAGAAAGAAGTACGCCAGCAGCTGCAGCACGATGGCGAGCAGTGAAACGCCGAGAAACGCGCCGACGTAGCCCGCCGCCCAAGTAACGAACTGAAAACCGATCGCGGCGAGCAGAATGCCGCCGGCTTTGCGGCGCGTTTCTTCCCAGGCGTCGTCGAAGCCGGTGCGGTAGCCGCGCGCGATGTTGTTGGCTTGGATCACCGCGCCGCCGAAGGCGAAGAGGTAGACGATCTGCACGACGAAGCTGAAAAGCCCGGTGCCGATGCCGCCGAGCGGATCGGTGAAGAGCGTTTGCCAGTACGAGACGAACATGTCGATCACCGACGCGGCCAGCGGCAGCGCGAGGATCGAGGGATGGCGCACGAGGTGCACGATCGCCTGCCCGTAGATCGCAAGGTTCACACGCGGCCCGCCGCGGCGCATCGAATTAGCCCCGTGCCCCGGCAAGCGCGTGATGGCAGCTGCAATCGGCGTTCAAGTCGATGCGCTCGACGATCGTTCCGATCGCATTCTTCACCCGATCGTTGTTCGCTTTGAAGACCTCCATCACTTCGTGGTGCGAGACGGGCGGCATGCCTTCGAGGCCGACGTCGTAGTCGGTGATCAGCGAGATGTTCACGAAGCAGATTTCGAGCTCGCGTGCCAGGTAGCTTTCCGGATACTGCGTCATGTTGATGACCTCCCAGCCCTGACTCTGAAACCACTTCGACTCCGCGCGCGTCGAGAAACGGGGTCCCTGGATCACGACCACCGTTCCGCGCTCGTGGGTCTCGATGCCGAGCGAACGCAGCGCGCCGATCGCGATCGGCCGCAGCGTCGGGCAATAGGGGTCGGCGAAGCTGACGTGGGTCGTTATCGGGCCGTCGAAGTAGGTATCGACTCGCCCTTTGGTGCGGTCGACGAGTTGATCGCAGACGACCATCGATCCGGGTTTGACTTCCTTTTTCAACGAACCGCATGCGTTGGGCGCGATGATGAATTTCACGCCCAGCATCTTCATCGCAAACAAATTCGCGCGATAGTTGATCGATTGCGGCGGAAAGCGATGGTCCTTGCCGTGGCGCGGCAAGAAGGCGACGCGCTTGCCGGCGATCTCGCCGAGCGCGACCTTGTCGCTGGGTGCGCCGTAGGGCGTTTCGATCCACACTTCGCGTGCGTTTTCGATGAGCGAATAGAATCCCGAACCGCCAAAAACGCCGATGTCGGCGCGCTCCGTGGTTTCCAATTGATCTCCGTTCTTCGGTGGGTGTCTATCTATTGAAGTCCGATGGCTTGAGATCGTCGAGGAACTTCTTGAACCGCGACATCTCCGAATCGTCGACCGGCTTTTTGTCGGGCGTCGATTCCTCGAGCACGATCTTGTCGGTGACGTAGATCGGCGCCTTCATACGCAGCGCGAGCGCGATACCGTCGGACGGACGCGCGTCGATCTCCTGCAGCTCCCCGTCGGTGCGCAGGATCAGCTTCGCGTAGAACGTCGAGTCCTTGATGTCGTGAATGATCACTTGCTCGAGCGTGGTGTCGAGCGACTCGAGAATGTTGCGCATGAGGTCGTGCGAGAGGGGTCGCGGCACGGTTGCCCCTTCGAGCGCCAGGGCGATCGCCGTCGCCTCGAAGGGTCCGATCAGGATCGGCAGGTAGTGCGAGCCATCCATGTCCTTGAGGATCACGACCGGATCGTGGGTGAGTAGGTCGATCCCGAGCTTGTCGACCTTCATTTGGCGCATAGGATGGTATCCGACGCCCCCGCTTGATTCTCTTGCCGCACGGCAAGGGTGCGGGCGTCGAACGCACGAACGCAAGGGCCCGCATCATGGCGTTATCCTGCGGAATCGTCGGCTTGCCCAACGTCGGCAAGTCTACCATCTTCAATGCCCTGACCCGGTCCGCACAAGCGCTCGCGGCGAACTATCCGTTCGCGACCATCGAACCGAATGTGGGAGAAGTCGCAGTTCCCGACGACCGGTTAGCGGTGCTGCAAACACTCGTTCAAGCGGCGCGAATCGTCCCCGCAACCGTACGCTTCGTCGATATCGCCGGCCTGGTGCGCGGCGCCGCGACCGGTCAAGGACTCGGCAACGCGTTCCTCAGTCACATCCGCGAAACCGACGCGATCGCGATGGTCGTCCGCTGTTTCGAGGACGACAACGTCACGCACGTCGAGGGCCGGCCCGACCCGGCGCGCGACATCGAGATCGTCAATATCGAACTTGCGCTCGCCGATCTTGCCACCATGCAGAAGCGTTTGGACCGGCTGGAACGCGAGACGCGCGCCAATCCGAAGCTGCGCGATTCGCTCGATGCGGCCAAGAACCTGATCGCCGCGCTCGAAGCGGGAAAGCCGGCGCGTCGTTTCGGCGCCGAAAGTACGGAGATGGCGATCGCGCGCGATGCGTTTTTGCTGACCGCGAAACCCTTGCTCTACGTGGCCAACGTCGACGAAGCCCAAATCGGCAAGCCCGGGCCGCTGGTCGCTGCGGTGCACGATGTCGCCAAAGGCGACGGCAGCGCGGTCGTGGTGCTCAGCGGTAAAATCGAATCCGAGCTCGCCGGTCTTTCCGAGGAAGAAGCGCGCGAATTTTGTCGCGAGCTCGGCATCGAGCGCAGCGGACTCGACGAGCTCGCGCTACGCGCGTACGACTTGCTCGGCCTGATGACGTTTCTCACCGCCGGCGAGAAGGAAGTGCGCGCATGGACCATTGCCAAGGGAACGAAAGCGCCGCAAGCGGCCGGTAAGATCCACGGCGACATCGAGCGCGGCTTCATCCGCGCAGAGATCGTTTCATACGACGACTACGTCAAGTACAAGACGATGGACGCGCTGCGCACGGCCGGAAAGGTTCGCAGCGAAGGCAAGGACTACGTCATGCAGGAGGGGGACGTCGTTAATTTTCGCTTTAATGTTTAGACAAGAGAGCGCCGCTTGGCGTGCCCAGCGATTTTTGTCTCAAGGGAGATTCGCTCGCTCTCCCGTAGGCCTGTAGGGTGGAGGCACTCACCCTATGACCACTGCGGTACGCGAAGTCTCGGTTTTTGGAGACGGCATCGCCTATTTCAACGAAGCAGCCGATCTTCTGGAACTGGACTCCGGGATGCGTCGCATCCTCACGCACCCTTCGCGTCAAATCATTTTCTCGATCCCGTTTCAGCGCGATAGCGGCGAATTCGAAGTTTACACCGGATATCGCGTCCAATACAATTTCGCGCGCGGGCCGGCGAAGGGCGGCATCCGCTACCATCCGGGCGTGACGCTCGATGAAGTGACCGCGCTCGCGTTTTGGATGACGTGGAAGTGTGCGGTGGTCGACCTTCCTTTCGGCGGCGGCAAGGGCGGCGTTACCTGCGATCCATCGACGCTCTCGACCAACGAACTGGAGCGGATCACGCGCCGGTACGCGGCTGAACTGGTCGAGGTCGTCGGTCCCGACAAAGACGTGCCGGCCCCCGACGTCAACACGACGCCGCAGGTCATGGCGTGGTTCATGGACACGTACTCGATGCACGTGCGGCAGAACGTTCCCGGTGTCGTAACCGGAAAGCCGCTCGAGATCGGCGGATCGCGCGGGCGCGTCGAGGCGACCGGACGCGGCGTAACGATTTGCGCGCTCGACGAAATGAACGAGATGGGCTTGCGCCCCGAACAGACGCGCGTCGTCGTGCAGGGTTTCGGCAATGTCGGCCTCTATGCGGCCAAGCTCTTCGTCGAACGCGGTTGCAAGGTCGTCGGCATCTCCGACGTTACCGGCGCATTCTATAACAAAGCCGGCATCGATGTGTTCGCCGCGATCGAAAACGCGGCAAAGAATCGCAGCCTCGAAGGTTTCAAGGGCGGCGACCGCATCACCAACGCAGAGCTGCTCACCTGCGAGTGCGACGTGCTGGTCCCGGCGGCGCTCGAGAAAGTCTTCAACGCCGAGAATGCGAACAAGGTTCAGGCGAAACTGATCGTCGAGGGCGCGAACGGTCCCACGACGCCCGAAGCCGACCGCATCTTCAAACAGAACGGCATCGTGGTGATTCCCGACATCATGGCCAACGCCGGCGGCGTCACCGTTTCGTACTTCGAGTGGGCGCAAGACCGGATGGGCTACTTTTGGAAGGAGGCCGAGGTCAACGAACGGCTCGAAGACGTGCTGCTCTCCAATCTTGCGGAATTGCGCAAGATCAAGAACGCGCGCAACTCGTCGTTTCGAACCGCGGCCTACGCGCTCGCCATCGATCGCGTCGTCAAAGCGTTAAAGCTGCGGGGAATCTACGCCTAGCGTACCCGCCTTCGCCATGAGCGCGCTGCGATTGCGTACGCCGTACCATCGGAAGAGACTTCCAATGTGGATGCGCACGGTTTTGTACGAGACGCCGAGCTCCTCGGCGATGCGTGCATCGTCATAACCGAGGCGCACGAGTTGCAACACGTCCTCTTGCCGTCTGGTTAGCCCGTGCGGACGCTCGAGCCGGCGATGGAACGGGCCGTCGGGGCATTCTCGCAGCTGCTCGATTGCCCGAGACCTCCACGCCTCAGCGCGCGTCAGCCGGAGAAGGAGTATTGCCATCCGGGCGGCGCGCCAGGTGAAACCGAAGCTCTCGTACGTTTGGTACGCGTCCGCCGCTGCGGCGATCGACCGACGCCGATCGGCGTTTGCGTATGTCAGCGCCGTCGCTTCGGACACGAGCGCGCCGTAGCGCCGGCCGCGCGAGATCGTCGCGGCCATCCGGCAGAACCGTTTTGCGTCGTCGAATGCGCCAAACTCGGCGGCGACCTGGGCCGCCAACGGTAAAACCGCGAGCTCGGCGGTGAGGATCGACGGCCATTCGATCGTATCGAAGATGCCGACCGCGGCAGCGTACGCTGCGATCGCCGACGGCGAGCGCTGCTCGTTCGCGAAGACCGCGATCATCGCATGGTCGAGGTATGCGTTCAGCTGCTCCGTCTGCCGGCGTGCTTCGCGCATCGATTCGAAGACGAACTTCATGGCGTTCGAATATCGTCCGGAGAGCGCGTGCCACCACGCGAGAGAGCGGACGACGTGGAATCTGGAAGCGGCAAGACCTTCGTCGCCGGCGAGGCTTGGAAGATGCCGCTCGAGCCGGCGGAAAGCGTCAGCTGAAGGGATGTCGTGCGAAAGCACGGCAAAAAAATGCACCGCGGCCGCGATGAGGTGCCTCGCGTCAGAAGGATCACCTTCAAGCATGTCGAGCACGCGGGCTACCAGCCGCAGTTTTTCCGTAAAGTCACATCCTTTGCCGGGGTCCGACACTAGGCTAAATGGCTCACTAGGCAAATTAGCCTAGGTAATGCTACGCTGGTGGCAGATCGATGGATTCGTCGCTCTTGCGCAGGCGGATCATGGATCGGGTGTTCCGCGAAAAAAAATCGGCCCTCCTTATCGGTAGCGTGTCCCATGATATGCAGAGCAGGGTACTGCCATGTCCGTGCTTCGAGTTTTCGTACAAGGATGACCAAATGAGCCTGACGGATAGAGAGAAGACGATCCTTCGATGCTTGGCCCAGGGCATGCAGACCAAGGAAATCGCGACATTCATCGGACGCAGCAAACCGACGGTGGAGAATCACATTCGTATCCTGTACGCCAAGACGAATGCGCGTTCGAGAGCCCAGCTCGTGGCGTTGGCCATGGCGGCCTTGGAAGAGGAGTCGAGGGATGCGGTCAGTGTGAACTGACCGGGATTTGAATCGTCGCGGCAAAGCCGTCGTTCCGGTAGGCATTGAGGGTGAGCTGTTGGAGCGGCTGTGCGGGACCGAGCGCGAACTGCGTGGCCTGGAACGTGCCCTGCCACTTGCCCGGTCCCACCTGATCGAGCGAGACGCTCGCATTGGGCGTGCCGATTTGCACGCGTGCGATGTTGGTGGTGGTGACGACGTCGATCGAGACGCTCGTCCCGGCCGTCATCACCGTTGGCGCGAGGCGTGCATAGTAGATCTGCGGCGCGTCTTGCGGCTGCGCGAAATTGTTCTGCGGCGCGCGCCCGTACTCGAAAACATTCGACGCGGCGAACGCGGACGGCGTCGGCCGCGGTGCCGCGGTGACGGGAGGAATCGGTGTGCTGAGCACGGCCGGCGGTCCGGCGAGCGCACTGGCGGTGGGCCGCGGTGTCGGCAGCGTCGTTCCCGGCGGCAGCGTCGGGAGCGGCTGCGGCGTCGGAACGCCCATATCGGGCGCCGGCGTCGGTTCGCCGTCGCGAATGATGTGCGGTGTCACTACGATCACCAGCTCGTTGCTGGTGTTGTTGGTGTCGTTGTTCTTGAAGAGGCCGCCCACGATCGGAATGTTGCCGAGGACCGGTACGCTGGAGATCGTGCGCGTATCCGACTCCTGGATGAGCCCGCCGATCACGAGCGTTTGATTGTCGTGCAGCGAGACCGTGGTCTGCGCGTTGCGCGTCGAGATCTCCGGAATGCCGTTGGGATCGCCCGAGAGGCTGTTGACGGTGGGATGGACCGTGACCATGATGTTCCCGTCGGCGGTGACGATCGGGGTGATGTCGAGCGTGACGCCGGTATTGAACGATTGGATCTGCGTGGTAACGGTCGTGCCGACGCCGCCGCCGGTGGTCGTGAGGATCGAGAGCGTATCACCGGCTTGAAAGTTCGCGTCGTGTCCGGAGAGGGTCACGATGCGCGGGTTGGCGAGCACGCGGCCGTCGCCGTGCTGCACCAGCAGGTTCAGTTCGGCGGTGAGCTGCAGCGGCGTGCGCGTGATCGGCTGGATCTTGCCGATGCGTCCGGGATTGCCGTAAGGGTCGGGCGTCGGCTGGATCTCTTCGAACGTGGTGCTCAGGACCGCCGTGGGCAGCTCGAGCCCGAGGTTCTTGGCCAGGCTCCCGTCGATTTCGAGCACCTCGGTGTCGAGCTCGACGAGCGGCGGGGTGACGTCGAGCTTGGCGATCAGTTCCTTGGCAAGGCGTACGCCATTGGGATCGCCGGTCAGCACGATCTCGGTGGAATTGGGCGGCACGGTAACGTGAAGCCCGTTCGCCATCTGACCGAGCGCCTCGGTGACGGCAGTCGCGATGTCTTGCGCCGTGGTCGAGGGCGCGCCGTTCGTTCCGGGAATGGCGGATTTGAGTTGAACGACGGCGATGTTGCCGTCGCTCATCGCGGCCGCGTTCATTCCGCCGCCGTAACCGCCGGCCATGCCGTTCGTTGAACCGCTGGTTCCGTCGAGCTGTCCGATCGCGTCGCCGATGCGCGTCTGTTCGCCCCCGTTGGCGCGTACCGAGATGGCGTTGAGGTCCTTATCGACACCGACGGTTGCATCGGGATAGGTCTGCTGCACCAGCGCAGCGACCGATGACGCGTCGACGTTTTTGAGGTGATAGACCTGGGTGTAGCTGGCGCCGACGGGCGGCACGTCGAGCTGCGCGATGAGCGTTTTCGCCGTGGTCAGTGCTTGTGGATCGCCGGTGATGAGGAGCGCGGAACCCGAGACGCTGATGCGCACGTGCGGCACGGTGCGCACGACCGCCCGCGCGACGTAGGTTGGGTTCGCAAGTTTGATGTCGACTGCTTCCACCGGATCCGGGGGCGGCGGCGGCGAGACCGCCGGCGGCGCGTCGAGGCTCGTAATGAGCGCCTTGATCTGGGTGGCATCGAGCGGCTTGGCCTTGAGCAGGACGCTATCTTTCGAGGCGACGGTGATCGAGGCGTTCGGAAAGAGTGGCGCGATGCGATGGACGAGCGCGTCGGGTTTGATCGTACGCAACTGCACCACCTCGAGCGTCGGCTGATTGGGGTTGCGCACGTCGAGTCCGGAAATGACGGTGCGAACCGTCGCGACGTCGTCGGGTGCGCCGATCACGATGAGGGCGTTGGCCGCCGGATCGGCGCGCACGCGCACGTGCGGGAAAAGTTCGTGCACGATCGCTGCGGCGCGCGCGACGGGCATTACCTGCACCTGGATGACGGCGGGAACGGGCGAGGGCGCCGGCGTGATGCCTGCGCGGCTTCCGGCGGCGCGCGTGCCGGCGGCGCCGGCGGGAAGGAACACAGCCAGGGATACGACCGCGAGCAGCGTGCCGATCGACGCGTGTGAGAGAAACCTGCGCATGATTCTGCTGCGCACTTTGAGCGGGCGCAGCCGATGACACCTGCCCGAACGAATTATCAAAACTGATAATCAAAACTGATAATCACTTTTGATAATCAATTTTGATAATCAATTTTGATAATCAGTTTTGATAATCAATACTGATATAGCCACTCGCAAGGAGTAGCGCAGCGACGCAGAGATTCAATCGTGCCAAACACCGGGCCGTGACCGAGTGTGGGAGGTACCATGCGTCGCATCGTTGCGTTTGTGCTCATGTTGGTATTCGTGCTGCAATCAACCGCATCAGCGGCTTCGACGAATACGTCGCGGTTCGAGCCCTCACTGCAGGATCAGCTTGCGATGCTGATGCAGCCCGTCGTTGAGGTAATCGCAGGTTCGGAAATTTATGCGCTCCTCACGGGAGGCGACGCCCGCTATCAGGAGATGCACGCGCCGCGCCCGCAGATCGCTCGCATCCACCCAGATAACTACCGGCCGAACGTAAACCGTGCTCGCTTTGCCCGTGCAACCGTGCGCTACGGTGAACCCGGTCGCCCCCCAGTTATGCCCGATGACGTCCCTTAAAATGCTGTAAAAGCCCGGTGGCGGGGGGCCACCGTTTCGGTTCGGAAGATTCATTTTGTGAACAACTTCTCAACCGAAGGGACGAAACGGTGGCCGATTACGATGTTACCCTATCCGAATCGCTG
>DATJTX010000027.1 GCA_035502855.1 Candidatus Baltobacteraceae bacterium | reverse complement strand
TATGGCCGCGATGGCGCATCTCCATCGTCGTCGGCTCGGTCACAGAACACCCCGGCTATGCTCCCTCGCCGACTCCTCGGGTCTGCGGCCATCGGGGCCATAACGATCGGTGCATGGACTTCTTCAGAGCTTCCCTAGCCGATTCCGCCGGAACCTTCACCCACGTCGCGTGGGTTACGTTAGCGGCGGGCAACTGGAAAAAGGAACGGATTACAAGCGTATGGGGCATCTCGTACCGATGGTCGTCGAACAAAGCGCACGCGGGGAGCGCGCGTACGACATTTATTCACGCCTACTCAAGGACCGGATCGTCTTCGTCGGCGGGCCGATCGACGATCATTTGGCCAACCTCGTGATCGCGCAGCTGCTCTTCCTCGAAAAAGAAGACCCCGACAAGGACATCGACATGTACGTCAACTCGCCGGGCGGCAGCGTGACCGCGGGCCTAGCGATCTATGACGCCATGCGCTTCATCAAGCCGGACGTCGCGACCATCTGCATGGGCATGGCCGCCTCGATGGGCTCGGTTCTGCTGACCGGGGGCGCAGCCGGAAAGCGTTTTGCCCTCCCCCATGCCAAGATTCTGATCCACCAGCCCTGGGTCTCGCAGATCGGGGGGCAGGCAACCGACGTGGAAATCGCCGCCCGTGACCTGATCGCGACGCGCCAAACCATCGCCCACATCTACGAGCGGACGACCAAGAAGCAGATCGAGCAAGTCCTCAAGGATATCGACCGCGACTACTACATGACCTCGGACGAGGCCAAGGACTACGGGATTATCGATCACGTTATCGAAGACCGTGGAGCCTTGTCGACGCCGGCTTAACGCCCAGGAGGACGCCCGCCCCCGATATGTTCCGTTTCGGAGACGAGAAGGGTCAGCTCAAGTGTAGCTTCTGCGGCAAGTCGCAGGAGCAGGTGCGTAAGTTGATCGCCGGGCCCGGCGTGTACATTTGCGACGAGTGTATCGAGCTCTGCAACGAGATCATCGAAGAAGAGCTCTACAAGAACGTCGATGAAAACCTGCGGCTGCGCAATATCCCCAAGCCGAAAGAGATCAATCACATCCTCAACCAGTATGTGATCGGTCAAGAGCGCGCCAAGAAGTCGCTGGCGGTGGCGGTCTACAACCACTACAAGCGTATCAACGCCGGCGGCGCGGCCGACGACGTCGAGCTGCAGAAGTCCAACATCCTGCTCGTCGGTCCGACCGGTTCGGGCAAGACGTATCTCGCGCAAACGCTTGCGAAGATTCTCGACGTGCCGCTGGCCATGGCCGACGCGACCTCACTCACCGAGGCCGGTTACGTCGGCGAAGACGTCGAGAACATTCTGCTCAAGCTGATTCAAGCCGCGGACTATGACGTCAAACGCGCCGAGAAGGGCATCGTCTACATCGACGAAATCGACAAGATCGCGCGCAAGAGCGAGAATCCTTCGATCACGCGCGACGTCTCCGGTGAGGGCGTTCAGCAGGCGCTGCTCAAGATTCTCGAAGGCACGACGGCCAACGTCCCGCCGCAAGGCGGGCGCAAGCATCCGCATCAAGAGTTCATCCAAATCGACACGACCAACGTGCTGTTCATCTGCGGCGGAGCGTTCGACGGTTTGGAGCGCATCATCGAATCACGCGTCAGCGCGAACAACATGGGATTCCGCGCGACGCCGGAAGGCAAAAAGGATTCCCGTACCGGCAAGCTGCTCCAGCAGTTGATGCCGGAGGACTTGCTCAAGTTCGGCTTGATTCCGGAGTTCATCGGCCGTTTGCCGATCGTGGTGACGCTCGACGCGCTGGACGAGCTCGCACTGCGCCGCATCCTCACCGAGCCGCGCAACGCGCTGGTGCGACAGTTCCAGAAGATTCTCAACATGGACGGCGTGGATTTGCAGTTCACCAAGGACGCGCTGGTCGCGATCGCGACCAAAGCGCAGAGCCGTAAGACCGGGGCGCGCGGATTGCGTTCGATTCTCGAAGAGACGATGCTCGACGTGATGTACGACCTTCCCTCGTTACAGGGGGTCAAGAAGTGTATCATCAACAAAGACGTGATCGAGAAAAAAGATCCGCCGACGCTGATCTATCAAGAGCAAAAGAAAGACATGCCGGCCTAGCGCCGGCCTCTTTTTTTCCAAGGAGTTTCCCGGGTTTTCCGGCCGCGCGCGCGATACCCCGAAAAGCCTGGTTTGAAGCGCCCGGCCGCTGCGGCAGAATTTACCTCCAGATTTCTGGACCATACGCCGCGCAGGCTTCCAGCCGGAGGAATTCCAAACGAGCGACCCAGTGGAAAAACCGCCCCAAGACGGCGCAGAGCATGTGTGCGCTCCTATGGCTTTGATCCCCGCGTGGTGGAGTGGTTTTTTGTTTCACGTCCTCAATCCGCGCCAGGTGAGCATGTACGTGTACTTGACCATGCTCTCCGATCCGGCCGGGGCGTGCAGTCCGACCATCGACCAAATCCGCGAGGACCTGGGTCTCTATAGCTCGTCGATGGTCTTCGAAGCGCTCTCGGCGCTCGACGATCTCGGATTCATCACCCGCGAGCGGGCCGCGTTTCCCGGCGTGCGCTCGCGACGCAACCTCTACCGGCGTCCTTCGTGCGAGAGCACGCTGCTGCGCCTGATCGACCGCGGACGGATCGACGGCGATCTGCGCTCGACCAATCCGAGCCGGGCGCCGGCGTCAGCCGAGTCGCAGGCATTGGTCTATGAGGGCCTGGCACAACTGCTCGGGGCGACGTTCGAGCGCTACAACAAAGCACCGGTGGATGCGAGGCGTACGGTACTGATCGAGTTGCTCGCGCAAGCCGACGCCGGCCGGTTGGACGCGCGCAATTGACGCGCGGGCCACTAGCGCGGTTCACCCACGGTGAGATCGGAGGGCACCCGCTCCTCGAAGTTTCCGGCGAGATCGACCTCTCGAACGCGGCGTCGTTTGCGACCGCTCTGGAAGAACTGCGCCACGCGCCCATCGTCGTCATCGACATGAGCGCGCTGCGATTCATGGATTCCTCCGCGATCAACGCGCTGGCCCGTCTGCGACGCAGTCTGCGGCCTTCGGGCAGTGAGATCTATCTGGTCGTCCCGCTTCCGGTGCTACGAAAGATCCTCTCGGTGACCGGACTCGACCGCCATTTTCACGTGGTCGAATCGCGGCAAGATCTCCCGCCGGCGCTCGGCCGATAGCACGCGCGCCGGCACGCCGCCGACGCGCGCACCGGCTGGTACGTCGCGGACGACGACCGCGCCCGCGGCAACGCTTGCGCCGTCGCCGATGCGCACGCCCGGGACGATGATGGCGCCGGAATAGATCAGAACGTCGTTTCCGATCACGACGGGAGCGACGTCCACGATCAGCGGCCCGCGCTTGGTGGAATCGACGGGGCGGCCTTGCTGCGTCGTAATGTGGACGTGCGCGCCGAGGTGCACGTTGTTTCCGATCGTCAAACCGCCGCCGCCCCACAGAACGCTGTACGGTCCGATTTCGACGTCGTCACCGATCTCGATGAAGCCGCGCCGGTCGTTGACGGTGCTCGGGTTGAGATAGGCTCCGTGATCGAGGAAGACGTTGCGTCCCGTGCGGATGCGGTCGGCGCCGCGGATGATCGTATGCGATGCGTAGGTGATCCCGGGCAGCGCTGCCCGCTGGCGGGCGTCTCCCAACTCGGTTTGCAGCAGCCGAAGAAGGGCACGCACGTCGGTCACGGCGCGAGCGAGCGGATTCATCTCGGTCATCGTGCCTTCGCAATACGAAGCGGCGCTACGGCAGAAGGACCCCGCGCGGGGGGCCGACTGCCCCAAAGGCCATGAGCGCCCTGAATCTCGTCCCCGGTAACCACAAAATCTAGGATGGAGCCGTGATGTCGACTCTCAACGGACGTCCGCGGGCGATCCGGCCGTTGCTCCGCGCGGCCCTGCTCATCGCCGACTGCGCCTTGATCGGAATCGCCCTGCTGCTGGCCCCGATCGTAGGCGATATCCATTCGGCATCGCCGGAACAACTCGGTATGATCGGCGCGATCTTCCTGGTGAGCGGCTGCTACGTCCAGTTTCGCTACGAAAGCGCGCGCACGTTCGATTTTTACGACGTCGTGCGGCTGCTCGTCGGAGCCACTGCCGGCGCCGTCTTGGCGCTCCTCTGCGAGGTGCTTCCGACGCCGCTGCAGACCGCATCGGGGCGCTTGGTGATCATCGTCGCGACACTATCGTTCGTGTTGCGCATGTTTTCGCGGATCGGTCTGGTCGTCTTGCGGATATGGTGGCAAAACCAGCGGCCGGAGGCCAAACGCGTGCTCATCGTCGGGCACGGCATCGCCGCGCATCAAATCGCCAAGTCGATCTTCGAAGACCGGCGCGTCGCGATGCGCGTCGTGGGCTGTGTCGAAGACGGAGTGTCCGAACGGCGCGTCGACGGCGTGCGCGTGCTGGGGAAACTGCATCAATTGCCGGAGCTGCTGCGCAAGCACGCGGTCGATACGGTGATCGTGGCGATCGTGGCCGCGCCGCTCTGGCTGATCAACGAGATCAAGGAGCTGTGCACGCACGTCCCGGCCGAGCGCCGGCCCAGCGTCACCGTCGTGCCGGATGCAGCCGACGTTCTATCCGATCGCGTCACCGTTTCACGCATGCGCGACATTCGGCTCGAGGACGTGCTCCACCGCGAACCGGTCGTGATCGACACGGCCGGGATTCGCCCGCATTTGGAGGGCCAAGTCGTCCTCGTTACCGGAGCCGGCGGCTCGATCGGCTCGGAAATTTGCCGGCAGATCGCGGCGTTCGACCCGGCGCTGCTCGTGCTCCTCGGCCACGGCGAGAACAGCCTGTTCTCGATCGAGCGCGAATTGCACGAGACCTACAAGTTCTGCCGGAGCAGAATGGTATTGGCGGACGTCGCCGACGTCGGTGCGATCCGCCATGTCTTCAGCACGTATAAGCCGCGCGTGGTGCTCCACGCCGCGGCCCACAAGCACGTGCCGATCGTCGAAGACAACGTTTGCGAAGCCATTCGCAACAATGTTTTCGGCACCAAGGTGGTGGCGCTCGCGGCTGCGGCTTCGGGCGCCGCCAAATTCATCCTGCTCTCCACCGACAAGGCGGTGAACCCGTCGAGCGTCATGGGCGCCACCAAGCGAATGGCGGAGCTCATCTGTCAGTCTTTCGCCGGCGGTTCGGCGACGGAATTCGTTTCGGTCCGTTTCGGCAACGTACTCGGGAGTCGGGGAAGCGTGGTGCCGATCTTCAAGGCGCAGGTGCAGTCCGGCGGGCCCGTCACGATTACGCATCGCGACATGGTGCGGTACTTCATGACGATTCCCGAAGCCGTCTCGCTCGTGCTGCAAGCGATGTCGATGGGGATGGACGGCGAGGTGTTCGTGCTCGACATGGGGCTGCCGATACGCATCCTCGATTTGGCCGAACAGGTCGTGCGCCTCTCGGGGCTCGAGCCGTATCGCGACATCGACATCGTCGAGAGCGGGGTTCGTCCGGGTGAGAAGCTCTTCGAGGAGATCCTCACCGACGGCGAGGGGTTCACGCGCACCGCACACGAGCGCCTTTTCATCGCGAAGCAAGAACGGCTCGATTACGCGCACCTGAACGAGGGCGTCGATCGTTTGCGCGCTGCGGTTCGCCGCTACGACACGGCCGGCGCGATCGCCACGCTGCGCGAGTTCGTCCCCGAATACACGCCGCTCGTCCACGCGAAGCCTGCTCCCGACCGCGAGGGCGCGCAGGTTCCCGCGCAGCAACGATTCGTCCGCGTCGAGCGCGCGGAAATCGCGCCCGTCATGACCACCCGTATCGAGGCAACCTAATCGTGAAGATCCTTGCTCCTGCGTCGCATGGCGCAAACGAACTCAAGCAGAAAATCGTCGATCGAAGCGCCCGTGTCGGTGTCGTCGGCATCGGTTACGTCGGCTTGCCCCTGGCAGTCGAGAAAGCCAAGGTGGGATTCTCCGTGATCGGCTACGATCGCAATCCGATTCGCGTCGATCAGGTCAATCAAGGGCTCAACTACATCCGCGACGTGCAAGACGGCGAGCTGGCCGAAGCCGTCGAGGGCAAGAGGCTTGCCGCGACGACCGATTTCGGATCGCTGGGCGAGTGCGACTGCATCGTGATCTGCGTACCGACGCCGCTCACGGTCAACAAGGAGCCGGATATCTCCTACATTCGCAACGTCGGACAAGAAATCGCGCGGTCTCTGCGCCCCGGTCAACTGATCAGTTTGGAGAGTACGACCTATCCCGGTACGACCGACGGTATCTTGCTCGACATTCTCTCCGCCTCGGGTCTGCGCGTGGGGGAAGACTTCTTTCTCTCGTTTTCGCCGGAACGCGTCGACCCCGGAAACGCTCGCTACACGACCAAAAACACGAGCAAAGTCGTGGGCGGCGTGACGCCGGCCTGCCTCGACGTGGCGGCTTCGTTCTACCGGCAGACGATCCAAAACGTCGTTCCGGTGAGCTCGCCCAAAGTCGCCGAGATGACCAAGGTCTTCGAGAATACGTTCCGCGCCGTCAATATCGCACTCGTCAACGAGATGACGCTCCTGTGCGACCGGCTCGGGATAAGCATTTGGGACGTGCTCGACGCGGCGGCGACCAAGCCGTTCGGAATCATGCGTTTCGATCCCGGACCCGGCGTCGGCGGTCACTGCATCCCGCTCGATCCGTTCTATCTCGCTTGGAAGGCGCGCGAATTCGACATGAACGTGCGCTTCATCGAACTCGCGGGCGAGATCAACTGGACGATGCCGTACTTCGTGCGCGAGAAAGTCGTCCGTGCCCTCAACGAGCAAGCCGTCGCCCTCAAGGGCGCGGAAATCTTCGTGCTCGGCGTCGCCTACAAGCGCGACATCGAGGACTGGCGCGAATCGCCCGCACTCAAGGTCATGGATTTGCTGCGCAAGGATGGGGCGCGGATCGATTACCACGATCCCTACGTTCCCAGCGTGACCGACGAACACGGCGCGATGTGGCATTCGATTCCGCTTTCCCGTGAGGTGATGGAACGGGCCAACGCGGTCGTGATCCTCACCGATCATTCGACGATCGACTATGGGCGCGTGGTCGACTGCGCGCGCCTGGTGATCGATACGCGCAATGCGACGCGCAACGTCCGTGACGGCCGAGCCAACGTGGTGATGCTGTGATGAAGATCGGCGTAATCGGTGCCGGACGCTGGGGGCGCAACATCATTCGCGCGTGCGCGCAGCTGGGCGTGCTCGAGAGTATTTGCGACGCAAACGCACCGGCGCTTGCCGAGATGGGACGCGAGTACCCGCACGCGGGGCTGGAGTCGGAGATTACCGCGCTCCTGGCGCGGAATATCGATGCGGTCGTGGTCGCGGCGCCGCCCGCCGTTCACGCGGAGCTGGCGCTCGCCGCAATCGCCGCCGGCAAGCACGTCTTCGTGGAGAAGCCGTTGGCGATGAGCGTCGACGACGCGGCGATGGTCGTTCGCGCAGCCCGCGCTCGCGAGATGACCCTTTTCGTCGGGCATGTTCTGCTCTACCATCCCGGCGTGCAGCGGATGCTGGGGCTGATCCGGGAGGGCGCGATCGGCGAGGTTCGCCACCTGCGCTCGCGCCGTCTGTCATGGGGGACCCTGCGCGCGAACGAAAACGTCTGGTGGAGTTTTGCACCGCACGACGTGGCGCTGGCGCTCGAAGTCTTCGATGAATTTCCGCTGACCGTCGCCGGCGCGACCTCGGCGTTCGTGCGCGAGCATATTGCCGACTTTGCCTACGCCGACCTGACCTTCACGCGGCGCCGCACGGCCCACATCGAGACGAGCTGGCTCGACCCGGACAAGAGCTCGCGCCTGGACGTCTTCGGCGCGACCGGCGTGCTGCGCCTAATCGATTCGCGCGAGGGCGCGTCGCTCACGCTGACTCCTTGCGGGCAGGACTACGACGAGTTCGGTCACGCCACGCTCTGGCGCGAAGAAGAACGCCCGGTGGATTTTACGCCGGCGGAACCGCTTCTCGCCGAAGTCCGCGCCTTCGTCGAAGCCGCTGCGAGCGGTCAGCGTCCGCTTACCGACGGCGAGAACGGACTGCGCGTCGTCCAAGTTCTGAGCATGTTCGGCGTCCGAAATCACCGCCCGTCATTTGAGGAGATCGCGTGAGCGTCATCGACCGCACCAAGCCCTACTTTGTCCATGAATCTTCGTATGTCGACGAGCCCGTCGAGATCGGCTTGGGCACGAAGATCTGGCATTTTTGTCACATCATGGCGCACGCGCGCATTGGGGCGCGCTGCTCGATCGGGCAAAACGTCGTCATCGCCGGCCGCGTCGTCATCGGCAACAACGTCAAGATCCAGAACAACGTTTCGATCTATGAGGGCGTCACGCTCGAGGATGACGTCTTCTGCGGACCGAGCATGGTGTTCACCAACGTGACGACACCGCGTTCCGGGACACCGCGTAATACCAGCGCCGACTACGCGCCCACGCTCGTTCGGCGCGGCGTGTCGATCGGAGCCAACGCGACGATCGTCTGCGGGCATACGCTGGGAGAATTCGCGTTCGTAGGTGCGGGCGCGGTCGTCACGTCGGACGTTCCGGCCTACGGAATCGTCTATGGAAACCCCGCCAGGCTTCGCGGCTATGCGTGTGAATGCGGCGTCAAACTCGCCTTCGATTCGGATCGCGCGCTCTGCGGCAATTGCGGGCGCAGCTACATGAAATCGGGAGTGTCCGTATGGCAGACGCCGTGATCCCGATCCTCGATCTTCGCCGCCAGTACCACGCGCTCAAAGCGGAAATCGCGCGCGCCGTCGAGGGCGTGCTCGAAAGCGGTCACTTCATCAACGGTCCCAACGTGAGCGCGCTCGAGCAAGAGGTAGCCGCGTATTTGGGCGGCGGGTATGCGGTCGGCTTGAACTCCGGCACGGACGCGCTGCACCTGGCGCTGCGGGCGCTCGGCGTCGGCGCCGGCGACGAGGTCATCACGACGCCGTTCACGTTCGTCGCGACGACCGAAGCGATCGCGATGGTGGGCGCCACGCCGGTTTTTGCCGATATCGACGCGGCTACGTTCAATATCGATCCGCGAGCGATCGAAGCGGCGATCACGCCGCGCACGCGGGCGATTTTGCCGGTGCATCTTTATGGGAATCCGGCGCCGATGCACGCCATCATGGCGATCGCCGCGCGAGCTGGTCTGGCCGTAGTGGAGGATTGCGCGCAGGCGATCGGTGCGTCGATCGGCGGCCGGCGTATCGGCACGTTCGGCGACGCCGCCGCTTTCAGCTTCTTTCCCTCGAAGAACCTGGGCGCGTACGGCGACGGCGGGATGCTGGTTACGGCTCGCCGCGAGGTCGCAGAGCGCGTGCGTTCGCTGCGCGCTCACGGCGGCCGGGTCAAATATCACCACGAAGAGGTTGGGGTCAACAGCCGGCTCGACGAATTGCAGGCGGCGATCTTGCGAGTGAAACTTCCTCATTTGGAACGCTGGATCGAGCGGCGCCGTGCGGTCGCACACGCGTACACCCGCGCGCTCCAAAGCGAGGTATCCGTACCGCTCGAGGAGCCTGACTACCGCCACGTCTATCATCAGTACACCATTCGGCTGGCCGGTCGCGACGCCAAAGCAGCGGCGCTTGCAGTGCGCGGCGTGGGGACCATGGTCTATTATCCGGTGCCGCTGCACCTTCAGCGCGTTCACGAACCGCTGGGTTACCGGCGCGGTGATTTCGAGCATGCGGAAGCGGCGGCCGGCGAAGTGCTCTCGCTGCCGATGTTTCCCGAGATCGAGAACGGTGAGCGCGGGCGCGTCATCGAGGCGGTGCGCAGTCTATTCGCCGGCGCCGTGGCGATTGGATGAGAGTACTCACCGTCGTCGGGGCGCGCCCGCAGTTCGTCAAGGCCGCGCTTCTTTCGCGAGAGTTCGCCGCGCGCGGCATCAACGAGTGTCTGGTGCATACCGGTCAGCACTACGACGCCGGAATGAGCGAGGTGTTCTTCAGCGAGCTGCGTATCCCGCAGCCGCGTTACAACCTCGGTGTGGGATCGGCATCGCACGGAGCGCAGACCGCACAGATGATGAGTAAGCTCGAGCCGGTCATGCAGTACGAACAACCCGACGTCGTGATCGTCTACGGCGACACCAACAGCACGCTGGCCGGTGCGCTGGTCGCGAGCAAACTGAATCTGCCGGTAGCTCACGTCGAGGCGGGCCTGCGTTCCTTCGACCGCACGATGCCGGAGGAGATCAATCGCCTTCTTGCCGACCGGATCAGCGCGCTGCTGCTTGTGCCGACGCGCTCGGCAGCGGAGCAGCTCGCGCGTGAAGGCATTCTCGACGGCGTTACGGTCGTCGGCGATCTCATGGTCGATCTCGCGCTCATCACGGCCAAGGCTCTGGATCGCGATCCGCCGATCTTGCACCGCTTCAGCGTCCGCTCGCGCGACTTTGCGCTGGCAACGATTCATCGAGCGGCCAATACGGACGACGTCGCGATCTTTGCGCGGCTTATCGCCGGCTTGCGGCGCACCGGGATGCGGGTGATCTTCCCGGTTCATCCCCGCACGCAGCGGCTGGTCGAACTGCTCTGCGTCGGTGCCTCCGATAACATCGTCACCTGCGAGCCGCTCTCGTATCGCGAGATGCTCGCGCTGCAGGCGCATGCTCGGGTCGTCATCACGGATTCGGGCGGGATGCAGAAGGAAGCGATCACCCTGGGAACACCCTGCGTCACGCTGCGCGATCGCACCGAATGGAACGAAACGCTGGAGGGCGGCTGGAACGTGCTCGCGGGTTCGGACCCCTGCGCGATCGCACTGGCTGCGCGTCGCGAGCCTCCGCGGGAGCGCGTTGCACCTTTTGGCGCGGGCGGCAGCGCCGCGCGAATCGTCGACGCGCTCGTTTCGTCGATCGCAATCCAGAAGCACGCCGGCTCATGCGCCTCCTGATCCTCACCCAGTATTATCTACCGGAGATCGGCGCAGCGCAGGCTCGTCTTTCGGCACTGACCCGTGCGCTGATACGCCGCGGCCATCAGGTCGAAGTCGTCACGGCGATGCCGAATCATCTCCTCGGACGCACCTTCGAGGGATATCGCCGCCGCCTTTACCGCTGCGACCGAGTCGACGGCGCGACCGTACACCGGACCTGGGTCTACGCGGCCGCGGGCACCGGTTTCCGGCGCATGCTCAATTATCTGTCATTTGCGTGCAGCTCGCTGCTCGGAATCGCTCGTACCCGCCGCCCGGACGCGATTTTCGTCGAGTCGCCGCCGCTCTTTCTCGCCGTTCCCGGGTGGATCGCCGCCAAACTCCACCGCTGCGCGCTCATTTTCAACGTTGCCGATCTTTGGCCCGATGCCGTGCGCGAACTCGGGGTGCTGCGCAGCGGTCCGCTGCTCGGCGCGGCCGAGCGGCTCGAAGCCTGGACCTATCAGCGCGCAACGCTGGTGAACGCCGTCACCGCCGGAATCGAACGCGACCTGCGCGTGCGCAAAGGCGTCCCGGCCGACAAGCTGCGCTTTCTACCGAACGGCATCGATATCGAAGCGTTCACGCCGCGGGCGCGCAGCGATGCGCTCGCCCGGCGGCTGCAGCTCGACGGCCGGCCGCTCTTCTTGTACGCGGGAACGCACGGGATCGCGCAAGGCCTCCACAACCTCATCGAGGCCGCCGCGCTCGCACCCGAATGCCTCGTGCTCTTCCTCGGCGCAGGCACGACGAAACGGGCACTCCTCGAACTGACGCGCGCGAGAGCTCTGAGCAACGTGCGATTCCTCGATCCGGTACCGCTCGACGACATGCCGGAGTACTTCTCGCTCGCAAGCGCCTCGCTGGTTCCTCTCGTGCGCAGGGACACGCATCTGGGTGCACGCCCCTCGAAGCTCTTCCCGTCGCTGGCCTGCGGCGTGCCGGTGATTTATAGCGGCGAAGGAGAGGGCGCCGCGATCGTCGCGGACGCCGATGCGGGAATCGTCGTTCCTCCCGAAGATCCTACGGCGATTGCCGCCGCGATGCGCGGCATCGCGCGCGATCCGGTCGCGCGCGAACGAATGTCGCGGAACGCGCGTGCGCTGGCCGTCGAACGCTTTGCGTGGCCCGGCATCGTCGACCGGTGGCTCGCGTCGCTATGAAACGCGCGCTGCTGCTGACGTACTACCTGCCTCCGCGCCAGGCGATCGCGTCGGTGCGGGCGCAGCACATCGTCGAATCGTTGGCCTCGCACGGATGGGAGGTTATTCCGGTCGTGCCGCAGGTCGGTGACGTGCACTACTCGCCGCCCGTGCGTACGACCGGTGTCGTCGAATTTCGTTCGCCCGTGCGCCGATTGCTGGGCGTTCGGTCCGGCCAAACGACGCACGAACGCTTTCACGTCGAACAAGGCAGCGCGCTGGAGCGCCCATCGTGGAAGCAGCGCGTCCTCGAGGTCGGCCACCGTACGCTCGGATTCGCCGACGGACGTCTGGGCTGGCTCGGACCCGGCGTACGCGCCGTCAAAGAATTGCTGCAAAGCGAACGCGTCGACGCGATCATCTCGACCTCGCCCCCGGTCGCAACGCATTTGGTCGCCGCTCGCTCGCACGGCAACGTGCCTTGGATTGCCGACCTCCGCGATCCGTGGCTGCGCAACGACGCTTTGGGCGGCGGTCCGATTCTGCGCGCCATCGACGAGCTGCTCGAGGGCTACGCCTTTCAAGGCGCGCAAGCTCTCGTAACCGTCTCGGAACCGATCGCGCAGGGATTGCGCGAACGGTATGCGCATCAGCGCGTCTATACGATTCCGAACGCGTTCTCGAGCCGCGAATGGGACCCGATTCCTTTCGTACCACCTCCAAAGGCAACGTTTCTGCACGCGGGAAATCTCTACCGTGGTCTGTGCAACCCGTTGCCGTTTTTCGAAGCGCTCGCGGAGCTGATTCGCGAAGGCGCAGTCGCCGAAAGCGAAGTCCAGGTCGACCTCTACGGTGAGCCGGAGGGTTGGCTTTTTGCGCAAGCCGATGCGTGCGGCCTGAGCTCGGTCATGACGTTTCACGGGCGCGCGCCGCGCGAGGAGATCCTGCGACGGGAGCGAGCGGCGTCGCGCTTGATCATTTTCGTTCGCAACGGTGTGGACGAGCGGGGCACCTATACCGGCAAGCTCTTCGAATACTTTGGCGCGCGCCGTAAGATTCTCGCCGTCGGCGGTCCCGCCGGACGAACGGTGATGGATGAGGCGCTCGAAGAAACGGGCGCCGGCCAGCGCCTGCGCGACGTCGCCGGTCTTCGCGCCGCGATCGTCGATGCCGTGCGCGAATGGCGCAGCGGATCGACCGCGATCCTTTCGGAGGAAGCGGTAGCGCCGTTCGAAGTCGCCCATTTCGGCGATCGCTACGCGCACGTCCTCGAACAGGCGCGATGGTCCGGTTGATCGCCGCATTCGCGGCGATTCTCGCAACCGCGGGATGCATCGGAACGCTGGCCGCAGATCAGCCCGTCCGCGCGGCGGACCGCGTCGCCAAAACGCAGCCGGCGAATTTGACGCGAACGTCGCTTCTGCTCAAAGGCACGCCAAATCTCGTGCTCGGCGCCTTCGAAGTCGACGGCGACGGACACAACGGCGCGGTGGGAACGATTCAACCGGGCGCGGCGATCTGGAACGCGGATTCCGGCACGATGCTCGCCGACCGGCAGATCAACGTCCCGCCGAACGGCAACTACACGACGGCGCTCTCCGAAGCAGGGCATGATGCCCCGGCGCTGGCGCAAACCGCCGGCGGCGGGATCCTCGCGGTCTACGGCGCGATCAGCACCTACATCCCGTATCACCCGCCGGACGCGTGGCGTTGCTTGGGAAGGCTTGCATGCGAGCCGTTCAAATTTGCCGCGGACGGCGCAAGCGATCTGCGCGTTCTCGACGCGCTGGCGAATTCGCCGGAATATCTCTTACCGAGCGTCGGCATTTCCGAAGCGTCGTACGCGACGGTCGGCGCGGTAACGATCATCGCCGGTCAGCAGCAGCCGGGCAGCCGTTACGGACAGTCCGGAGCGCAGAGCTACGTCACGCTGCATGCAAAACCGGGTGGCGGAACCTTTGATACGACCGCGGGTGCGTGGGATTTCCGGTCTTCGCACGTGCCGCCCGGTGACGGAGGCGAAACGCTGACCCTTACACCGCAGGACGATGCGTATGCGGACGTCGGCATCGTTCATGCGGGTGAAGGACCGGGCACGATGACGTTCGACCTGGGCAGCGTGCACTGCGCGGTACGGATCGCAGCGGCGGGCGATGCGGCCGCCGCCGCAACGCAAGTCACCGCTGCATTTTCCGGCGCATGCCCGCAGGCTCGCGGCCGCTTTGCGGCCGTGCAGGTGAAGTACGATCCGGCAATGCGTGTCGGCGGCGCGCTTCTCGCACCGGCAGTCGTCGGCATCACCACGCCGGTGAACGGGCCGCTCCCGCCGCCGCAGGTCCATTGTGACGGTGCGCTGAGCTGCGCGTCGCCGCATGGACCCGATACGATGCTGGTGGAACGCGGCAGCGGGCTGCACCGTCACTTTCTTTTCGGCGGCGTGATGCGCTCCGGGGCGTACGTGTATTACCTCATGGATGTCGAAGAGTTGGCCGGGAGCTGGTACGGTCGCGGCGAGTCGAGCGAGGGGCTCGCGCTGGCGTGTTTTCGTGCGCGCGCGCCCGCGGGCGATCGTTGGACGTGGACGAATTGCGCCGGCCGCGATGCCTTCACGTTAACGCCCGGTATGCGCCCGCTGGCGCGGCTCACCCCGGATAGTCCCTATCTCGTCGGCGCACCGCAAGATGGGTATCGCGGCGGCATGGCACCGTATCAGTACGACTGGTCGATGCGGCCTCGCGTTCCGCCCGGAATCCCGGTGATCGCGGCGGTCTCGGCCACGACGATGCGCGACGGCGATTTGATGTTCGTGCACGGCTGCGAAACGCCCGATCGTCTTTTTACCGCGTGCTACGCGCTCTATGATACGCGCAGCGGCCTCACGCGCACCGCCGGAACCATCGATCCGAGCGCGGGCGGCTCGCTCGCGTCGATCGCCGCGATCACCAAAGCCGACGGCACGGTCGAGGTCGGGATCCTCGCGGGCGAGGGTGACCGCTGGGGATGCGGCGCCGCCGGCACATGCTTTTTGACCTACCGCTACGACGCGCGCGCGAACCGTTGGTATCCGCTCGGCAAAGCACCGCTCGGAGGCCGCGACGTCGCCGGTTTCCCCGGATCGCTCAACGTCGAGGGCGAGCGCTTTCTGATTCAGCTGCATCCGCTGACCGGTGCCGGAACCACGGTCGAAACCGAGGTCCGTTCGTAACGCGCGCTCGCCGCCCGCGGGCCTATTGGAACGCGATCTCGGCTTGCAGCGGTCCCAGCGTGGATGCGGGGGCCGGGCCGCCGGTCGAGAGCGTTCCGCCATCCAGTACGCCGTAACCGCTTAGCGTCAGCGTGTGCGAGTATCCGGTGTACGGGAAACTGACGGTGGTGGTGCCGGAGTTTACGACCACGGCGCACCGCCCGACGTACGTGCCGGCATAAAAGCACTCTTGGTATTGCCGCGCATAGGCGCCGCCCGACTGGAGCAGTCCGCTGACCGAAGCCGGCGCCGCGACGACCGGATCGAGCGCCACGATTTGCGATTCCGGGAAGACGTGGAATTTGGACGGCGTCGCGAACCATTCCCACAAGACGTCGAGCGAGGGATTGTAGGTCAAGAGGAAGGACGCGTAGCCGTAGATTCGCGCGGCGGTATTCTGCGAAGCGTCGCCGCCGTACTGTGCCATGCACGAGAACATCTTGTTTTGGGCGTTGACCTCGAGTTCGGTGTTCTCTTCGGCGAGCCAGAGCCAACTGCCGTGCTCGGCTTGGTCCGACGTGTTGTAGCAGCCCTCGAAATTACCGCCGATCGTGTTGGAGGAGGCGAGCAGTGCGATCGAGAGCGAGGGATCGTGCCCGTCGAGTTCGTTCAATCCGTTGAAGAGTACCGGTCGCGGCGCAGCGTTCGCGAGCGCGATTTCGCCGCTCGCCCACGCGCTGTCGTTGTAGTTGCAGGGTAGCGAGGGAGAGAAGGTTTCGTAAATCTCTTCGCTGAGTTGCCCCGCGTCGTCTTCGAAGAGGTAGTCGTAGTGCGCGCTGCCGATCTCCCGTGTCGCGAGCTGCGCAAACGGACCGTAGAGTGCGCTCGAACTCGGATTGGTGACGTACTGTGTGACGTCGTCGAATTGATCGCTGACGTCGGTTCCGTTGCACGCGGCGGCAAATGCCGGCGCCGGCAGCATGCTATAGAGCGGGTCGGTGGTTTGTACGCGGTTCGGGTCGATGTAGAGTTGGGTCTTGATGCCCGTCCCCGCAACCGCGCTCGCAACGGACGGCGGAACTTGCGCCCAGGTCAAATATGGGGCCGCGCTCGACCACGCGATCGAGTTCGAGCCGTCGACGCCGGCAAGGTAATCGGCGGTGAGAACGTGCGTCGGCCCCGTCGGCTCCGGCGTTGGAGTCGGCGTCGGTGCGGGTGTCGGTGTCGGCGTGGGTGTCGGGCTCGGCGTCGGACTCGGGGTCGGACTCGGGGTCGGTGTAGCGATCGTCGGATCGGTAAGCGTAATCGAGGTCGCGGCAATCGACCCGGTCAGCGCGCCGGTGCCGGTCACGGAAGCGGTTGCTCCGGTTTCCAGCGTACCGCCGGTAATCGTGGTCGTCCCTGAAAACACCGCGACCGGAACCGACGGGTATGACGAACTCATGTCGAGCGTAAATCCGTAGGCCGTTGCGGCGACCACTCGGCCCGAAACGGTCACGGGCGGCGGCGCCGCGCTCGATTGCGAAGCGATCACCGCAGTGACGCCGGTCGTGAAGGAACCGGTCACGCCGACGGTTTCGTATTTGCCGGTCGCCGGCGCGCCGCCGAAAAAGGCGGTGTTCGCGTTCGTCGTGATCCAAACGTACCCGTGTGGTAGGCCGCTTTCGATTTGAAATTCGTTGCTCCCGACGTTCACGACGGGACCGCTCGTCAGTTGTAATCCTGACGGCATCGCCACCGCGACAGCCGCGGTTTGCGTCACGCTCGCAGCCTCGATCGAGGTAGACCACGAACCGCTCCCGCTGACGGAGACCTCCTCGCCGACGAACGGCTGCCCGCCGGTGATGCTCGTTGCTGAAGTCGTGTAGACGTCGATGAGGCCGTGCGGCGATCCCGTCTGCAGTGAAAACCCGTCCGAAAACAGGGAAACGATTTCACCACTCGCTTGCATGGACGCAGTCGCCGTCGCCGTCGGGGTTGCGTTTGCCGCGGCCGCGGCAGGTAAGACGGAGGAGCCCGCAGCGTTCGATCCACCGCTTGCACCTCCGCTGCCCCCACAAGCGCTCAACAGGACGCAGAAAATAACCGTGATGGAGAGCATCAAGTTCTTCATGGCAATTTTTTGTATCGGTTGTATTAAAGCAGAAAAGAAGTTCCTTGAACGGTGATCAGCCAAGCGTGTAAACGCTCGGACTTTCTCCGACCGACAAGAAACTTTATTCAACCAACAAAGCAGATGCTCAACGCGTCCTCGATCAACGTACCATTTGTCCCGGGACCAATTGGGTTGATCGTCCCGCATAACGTCGTGAACTTGTGGGGACACCATGGGAGTACCCCGAGAGACCGAACCAAAAGTCCCAAATCACCATCGGGAAAGGATATGACCCGTGATCGCCCACGAACTAGCCGGGACCTCGCCGGATACGATTCGGCTCTATGTGATCGAAGGGCAAGTGCTCTTTGCCAAAGCTCTCTCGCAAGTGTTTCATCAAGACAAACATATCGAGGTCGTCGGCGATGCACAGACGGTGGACGAACGCGCGGTAACGCGCGCCAAACCCGATGTCGTAATCCTCGATCTCGACGGTGCTGCAAACGGACTTATCGAAGACATCGAACGCGTGCGGACGAGCGCCCCGAACGCGCGCATTTGCGCCTTGACGATGCGGCCCGCGCCCGAAGTGATGCATCGATGTCTAGCTGCCGGCGCCGATGCCTACGTGATCAAAGACATCATGCCCGGCGAATTCATTCGTGCGGTCAAGATCGTCGCCGGCGGCGATACGTACGTCGATCCGCGCGTCGCCGGCGGGTGGCTCCGGCGCCGTTCGACCGGGTCCCGGCGCACCGACCTCAACGAACTCTCGGTGCGCGAGACGGAGATCATTCGCCTCATCGCCGAAGGACTCTCGAACAAAGAGATCAGCGTGCGCCTAACCCTTTCGGAAAAGACGATCAAAAATCACATCAGCCGGATCTTCTCAAAGCTGAACATTTACGCGCGAACCCAAGCCGCCGTTCACGCGATTCGGCTGGGTCTGCTGTAGAATCGCACCCTTGATGGCGGCGACGACGTCTTGCGCGTCGGCGTCGCTCATCGAAGGGTAGAGCGGAAGCGAGAGCAGACGCTTCCAAACGCGCTCGGTTTGCGGCACGGTCCGCGTCCGTAAGAAACGATAGGCTTTGAACAGGTGCGTCGGGATGTAATGAACCGACGTACCGATGTTTTGCTCGCGCAGGGCTTCGATCAAATCATCGCGTGTGATCCCCGCCTTCACCTCGTCCACGATCACCACGAACATGCACCAGCTCGTGCGATCGCCGGGATTTTGCGCCGGAGCCTGCAGCGTAATTCCCGGAATCTCACGCAGACCGTCCGCGTAAAGAGCGGCCAACTCATCGCGGCGCGCTTGCATCTCCGCGAGGCGCCGGAGCTGGCCGATACCGATGGCTGCCAACGGGTCGGGAAGGTTGTATTTGTAACCCGGCTCGGTAACGTCGTAGCGCCACGATCCGCTGGCCGTGTAGCGCTTCCAGGCGTCGCGGTCCATTCCGTGAAGGGAGAGAATCCGCGCGCGCTCGGCAAGTGCATCGTCGTTCGTCAGGAGCATGCCGCCCTCGCACGTTGTGAGATTCTTGGTCGCGTAGAAGCTGTATGCCGCCGCGTCGCTGCAGGCACCCGACCACCGGCCCCGATCGAGCATGCCGGCGGCGTGCGCGGCGTCCTCGAGAACCCGTATCCCGCGGGCATGCGCGAGTTCGACGATCGGCGCGATATCGAGCGGCCGCCCGGCGTACGGCATCGGCATGATGACTTTCGTTCGCGGCGTCAGCACGCGCGCGATCGTCTCGGGCGTGACGCTGAACGTCTCGGGATCGACGTCCGCGAAGACCGGGGTCGCACCGAGCTCGAGCGTGCACTGCGCGCCGGCGACGAAGGTCAGCGACGGCATCACGACGTCGTCGCCGGATCCCACGCCGAAAGCCCGTAGGGCCACGTGCAGCGCGGCCGTACAGCTGTTCACGGCGATCGCATGACGAACGCCGGCCGCCGTCGCGAACTGCGCCTCGAAGGCGCGGACGTTTGGACCGGTCGTCAGCCAGCCTTCACGCAGAGCGGTGAGGCTACCGCTCAGCTCGTCGTCGGAGAGGTCGGGGCGGCAATAGGGTAGGAATTGATCGCGCATGGTTGTGGCTGAGTCCTTGCCGGGGCGACGGCTGCGTTGCGTACCATCATGGCGAGCATGAACGCGAGCCAGATATATTTCGTGTACATGACGTCGAGGAACATGGCGGCCACGAACAGCCCCAGGAGCGCACCTTCGACGCCGATCCTCGGACCGGAAAGCTCGCCGTACATCGGGACGCTGCGCATGCTCCGAAACTGGAAGTACCAGGCTGCGAGCAAGATGACGAGCCCTACGATGCCGAGTTCGACGCTGGTGGACAAGAGCAAATTATGCGGTGCCCGGTGCCAGCGTGTGTAGTAGTGCTCGCTGACGGTGAGGAACGACTGGTCGTAGGCAACGGAAAAATTCGAAATGCCCGCACCGAACCAGAAGTGATCGCGCAGCGCAGAGAGACCGACCCGCCAAATATCGACCCGGCCGGCTCCGCCCGTCGATGCCGCGTTGGAAAACCGGTTGATCACGTTGCTATCGAAAAGCAGGGCTGCGCTCAGCGCTGCCAGACCGATGAACGCGCCGAGGATGCGCTTACGATCGCGCACGATGACGTAAATCAAAGCAACCGCCACCCCGAGCAACCCGCCGCGCGAGCCGGAAACGGCGATTCCGCCTCCCATGATCAGGAGCGCGAGTCCGCATCCGCAGCGCAGAGCGGTCGATCGCGCGCGGATCAGTCCGACCATCGAAAGTGCGATCGGCAGGATCAGCGCTGCCGCGAACTGGTTCGGATCGATGATGCTGTTGTCGTTGGCAAGGAAGAGGCGATCGCCGCCGGCGATGTCGAGCCCCTGGCGGAAGACGTAGGTTCCGTACCCCGATGCAAGGCACCCGCCCACGATTGCCGCGGCCATCGTGAACCGCAGCATCCGCGAATCGATCGGCACGAACGACACGACGGCGTAGATCCCGACCAGTTGGCAGAAGGTGAAGAGGTGCGCGTACGATGCGGACGGATCGATCGCCCACGTCACCGTCGCCGCGGACCAAGCCGTCAGCAATGCCCAGTAGACGATGGCACGATCGGGCATGATGGCGCGGCGGGTTCGGATCAGCCATAACAAGATGGCGCCGCCGCTGGCGATCGCTATCAAGCGCGTCAGGGTTCCGAACGCATCAAGCGCGAGCAGATTGTCGAAGGGAACGAGCACGACGAAGAGCGCGTACGGAAAGACGAACGGCCTGCAGATCGCGGCGTACGCGGCGAGCGGGCCGAGCGCCGCCGCGAGTGCGAGCGCGACGCCCGTCTTGGTTCCGGAAAGCGCCGTGATACCGAGCATCGCAAAGACTGCGAGCAGCGAGATTCCCGCGCCGGCGATCTGGGGCGGGCGGACGAGCGAACGGATCATGAACCGGCCGACCGTCCCCACGCGCCCTTGCGCGCCAAGAGCGCCACCGTGAGCTCGCAATACGCGACCAGGTCGCTGCGGCGAGGAATCAGCATCGTGCGCACGTCAATCCGGGCGACGGAAGCAAACCAGATGATCGCGGCGGTCTGCCCCGCAATGTAGGCCGCCGTCGACGCAAGTGCGGCTCCCACCAAACCGATACGCGGAATGAGCAGAAAACTGCAAACGATGCAGATCGCGGCCGACGCAGAGGCCAAGGTGAGCGGTACCTCCGGCCGTCCTAAACGGATCGTGAAATAGCTCGACATCGGCCCGCCGAGCGAGAGCGCGAAGACGCCGATCAGCAGCACGCGCATGGCGGGCACGACCGGCATGAAGCTGCGACCATACAGAAGATGCACGGCAAAGGGCGCGATGGCCGCGAGTCCGGCGCAGCAGATGCTCGAGATCAACACGTTGTGACGGACGGAGCGCGCCGCCAGTTGCGCGGCGGGGCGTTCCTCCATGCTGCCCACATGCGGGGCCGTAACCAAAGCGGTGACTTGCGTCGTCGCTAGAAGCGCCTCGGCCGCGCTGACCGCGAGCGTGTACATTCCGAGCATCTCCGGCGTGCCGAGCATTGCGACGATGTAGACATCGGCGCGATAGTTCAGCAGCGTTACGATGCCGACCATCCCGGCGCGCGCGGCGTAGCGCGTGAACGTGCCAAGCGACGCCTTTCCCTCGGGCAGACCGCGTGCGTCGAGCGCGACCCACGTCAAAACGCCGATTGCGGTGAGGTTGGTCGCGATCAGCCAGGCGGCGATCGCTCCGGGTGCGGCGCGAACGCCCGCGGCAAATGCGACCACCATGATCGCGAGAATCACCCCGGAGTTCGCCCAGCCCATTGCGGCGGCGACGCGCACGCGGTGCGTTCCGGTTGCGTAGCCGGTCCCGATCATCAACGCGGCCGGCCCCGAGAGCGAGAGTATTGCTGCGGGCGCGGCCCACAACGTGTGGCTCAGAAAGGCAAGGATCGTCGCACCGCAGGCTGCCGCGAGCACGAACATCGCTCCGGCGAGGAGCGCGGTGCGGGCTACGCCGCGTCCGGCGTTCTGCCTGAGGAGAAAGTACGAAGTCGCACTGCTCAGACCCGCAAATGCAGCGATCATGATGCCCGCGTCGACCATCGGCGTGACGTAGAGTCCCCGCTGATGGGTCCCGAGCATGCGCGCGGTGAGAACGCCGAGCGCGGCGGCGAGAAGCATCGAGACGATGCGCGTCGCGAAGGCGTAGATCCCATCCGCGAAGAGGCGGTTGCGCAACGACATGCGACGCTCTTAAACCGCCCGGTGGGTGAAGAACTCGCACGCCGTCTTGATCACGCAGTACAGATAGAGATAGACCGAAACGTGTTCGACGTAGAACAGATCGCACGCGAGCACCCTAGGCGCGTCCGCCGGCTCGAGGTTGCGTGGCAGATTCAACTGCGCCCAGCCGGTCAGCCCCGGCCGTAAGACGTGGCGCAGCGAGTATAGCGGCACTTCCCGCGCAAAGCGGTCGGCATATTCCCGCATCTCCGGACGCGGGCCGACCAGCGACATCTCGCCGAGTGCGATGTTGCATAATTGCGGAAGCTCATCCAGGCTCCAGCGCCGCAGCAGCGCACCCCGTCGCGTGATCCGCTCGTCACCGGGACGCACCCACGCATCGCCCGCGCCGGTACGCATCGTACGGAACTTGAACATCGTGAAGTCGTCGTCGTCGCGGCCGACCCGTCGCTGTTGGAAGAACACGGGCCCGGCGTCATCGAATCGAATCGCCAGCGCAATGACGACCAGGAGCGGCGTGCAGACGAGCAGCGCGAGCGAGGCAAAGAGCACGTCAAGCAGGCGGATTATGCCCAATTCGATCGCCGTCGACGGTTTCGGATAGGGACGACGGAGCCGATCGCCGGCCGGATCGAAGCGCCGCTCGCCGCGCCGCAATCGATGGAGCCCTGCGCCGATTGCGCCGGCCGCGACGATCCACACCAGCGGCCCGGCGATCGCTCCGAGCCAGTGCAAACCAAAGAGGAACGAGAGTGCGAGTCCGACCAAGCCGCCGGCGATCGCGACGGCGCCGGCTTGATACCACTCATCTCTCGGATGCAGCGCATAGCTGAGCCGGTAGCGACCGGCTGCAACGGCAAGTGCAAAGGTGCACGCAAGCGCGAGGAACGCAGAGGTCGCGTTACCGAGCAATCCCAAAAGCGCTATACATGCCAACGCCGCGGCGGCGTCACCGACCATCAGCAGCGTACCGAATCGTCCGAGCTGCTCGGGAAGGGCCGGCCACTCCTGTACTGCTTCGTGTGCCGGGTTGGAAGCTTCTATCGTGTTTAACATACGTTTCCTCGCATGAAGAGTCCACGCGCTCGCTCATACCACGCGAACGCCGGGCGCCGAACGTGCACCTCGTGGTACGCGATCGACGCCGCACCTAGATCGTGTTTGAACCGCTCGACGCCTTGCAGTCCTTGGCTCGCACCGAGGTTGTACCAGCGAACCCGGCGCTCGCACGCGGCGCGCAGAAGCGCCACGTTGAGCGCATTGCTCGGGCGGTAGGTGGATGCGTCACGATCCATCGCAGCCGTCCAGAAGAACAACTCGTCCGCGCCGAAAAGAATGATGCCGCCGCCGATGGGGCGGCCATGCACGCTCGCGAACCAGAGCTGCGCGTCGTCACCGCCGTGGTTGAGCACGCTTTCCAGCAATGCATACGAAAGCGACGGTTTGCCCGACGGCCATGCCCGGCTCGCTTCTTCGAGCATCGCGTAATACACGTGTAAATCGCTCGCGCCGGCGCGCGCGCATTCGACGCCGCGCCGCAGCGCCTGATCGGCCATGCGCCGCGTCACGCCGCGCATACGCGCCTTGGCCGACTCAAAGCCGTCGGAACAATCGATGACGGCCGCTTCGTAGGGCTGCGGTTGCACCGGACCGGCGGTGGGCAATGCCGGCCCAAGCGGCCAGGGAAAGATCCGCAGATGATCGACGCGCGCAGCGACCGCCGCCACGACCGCGCGTGCCTGGGCGGACGATGCAAGCGCACCGTCCTCATCCAAGACGCACGTATAGCCGCCGAGCGGGAATCCGATATACTCGCGAAACGGCGACCGGCGCCGTGCCGCGTGAACGGTCGGCAGGATGAACGTCTTCTCGCCCAGGCGGATTCGCAGCGGGGCGGCGGCCAGAGCCGGTATCGTTTCTTGCAGCGCATAGGCCCAGCCGGGACGAGCAAAAAAGGTCGGCGCGGGATGCTCGCGGTCGAACCGGTTCCACTCATCGAGCGGGAGAAGCTCCACGCTCATGAGGCCGGCCTCGCCAGCGGTTTTGCGCGCTTGGGGCGTCGAGCCGCCGTTTCCCAAACCGCGGCGATCTCGGAGATGCACTGTTCGGCCGAGTAGGCACGCGAAATATACCGAGCGGCGTCGTCCTGCGCGCGTAATTCTCCGCGTTCGTGCGCTTCGAGCAGCAGGTTGAGTGCGCGCTCGATCTCTTCGTACCTGTTCACGCGCGTCACGAACGGGAACTCCTGCGTCCAGAGGACATGCCGCCCGTACGCGAGCGCTTCGAGCGTCATGAGCGAGAGGCCGTCGCGCTGCGTAAACCGGATCAAGACGGTGGTTTCGGGGTAGATGTGCTCGAGCGAGGTCTGCCACCCCAAAGCGACGATATTTGCACCGGGCGGCGCGTAGTATTCGCCCCCGCCGACAAGGAAAAAGCGGACGTTTCGCGGCGCAAACGCACGAATGAGGCGCTCGTATTCACGCCGGCCGTAAAATTCAGCTCGCGACTTGGGCAGATAGAAAAGCACGGTGAACGTGCTCGGCAGCGCGACGCGCTCGACCCGGGGCAAGCGCGGAGGCAGCGGCGCAAGTTTCGCTTCGATGCCCAGGGCTCGCAGTTCCGCGATCGTCCAAGGCGCTTCGGCGAGATTTTGCACGTGCGCACTCGTACACCAGCGTCGCAATCGCTTGTTGCTGCGCAGTGCCGTAATGTCGGTTCCCACCCAGTGAATGACACGGGGCTTGCGGAGCAAACGGGCAAGAAGGTGGAGCCACCGGTCGCCGATCGGCGCTCCGATCGAATACCAAACGTCGGCGTTCGCGAGTGAAATCATCGAACTGGCAACCTCGAGGCGGCCACGCACTCGCAACGGTTCGGCCAGCCATCCATTCGAGCGGCGCTCCACTTCGCGCACGACTTGTGCCGTAAAGAGTTCGAGGCCCGAGATCGCGACCCGGCGGCTCGCGTCGTGTGGAAGCGGGCGCTCCCGGACCGCGCGATCGAGCAGGTTCTCGAAATCGGCGGCGATCCGCTCGGGCGCGAATCGCTCGGCTACGTATTCACGACCGCCTTCGTTTGCATCGAGCATGCCGGCTTCGTGCGCGTTGCGCAGTGCGCGTACGAGTCGAATCGCGTGTGCCGTGTTGCTCGCGTGTGCGACGCCGGGGAAGTCATGATTCCAAATTACGTGCCGGGCGTGAGCGAGCGCCTCGAGCACAAGCTGCGATTTCCCGTCGTGTTTGCGCATACGCAGGAGCACGCTCGATGCGTCGATGCGTTCGGCGATATCATCTACGTGGCCGGCGAATCGCACGTTCGGCGGGGCGGCTCCGTTGGGCGCGCCGCGCCCGGTGACGGTGAACGGCACGTCCGGAAACTCCGAGGCGATCTGATAGATCGCGCGCTCGCCGTAGAACGGACGCTGCGGTTCGGGCAAATACGCGAGCACGTTAAAGCGCTCCGGCATCGGAGCGGTCGTCGCGGGGACGTCGACCGCGGTTACGGGCAAGTAGCTCGCATCGATGCCGAGCGCACGCAGCTCGTCGACGAGCCACGGGCTATCGGCGAGGTTGATGAATTTGTAGTTCTTGATCACCTCGAGCAGATGCGGATCGGTCTTCGCGGCGAGGACCTCCGCGCCGGCCCAAATCACGATGACGGGAATGTTGCGCCGCCGCGCGACGTCGGCCAGCGCAGCGTGCGGCCCGGGACCGGATAACGAGATCACTGCCTCCACGCTCCGGCTTTCGATCAACGCCAGCAGCGTTTGCACACGTGAGGACCCACGGTACCGAAGATACCAGCGACCGCTGCGCTCGTTGATGAGGCGGCAAAGCTTGCGCCCGTCGTGCTCGACCCCGATTACGAGCGCGCGCCGGCGATCGGCCTGCGCCATCAGCGCACTCCCACCATACGATCGAGCGCTTGCGGGGTCAGCGGACCGACGTACGTTTGCGCGACGATGCCGTTTCGCACGAGTACGGTCTCCGGGATGATACGCGCACCGAGCAAAGCGTTCGTTGTTTTTTCGTCGTCGATCAAGATGGGATAGCTCAAGTCGTAGCGAGTGATGAATGCACGTACCGCCGCCGGCGGGTCGCCTTGGTCGATCCCGATCAGCGCGATGCCGTGGGCGCGAAGCCGCGGCGCCGCTGCTGCAAGCGTCGGCATTTCCATTGCACACGGCGTGCACCAGGTTGCAAAGACGTTGTACAGCGCGACGCCTGCTTGCGGCCGCAAGCTCGCCGGCGCGCCATCGAGCTCGACGAGCGAAAGAACGGGAAGGGGCTTGCCCGGTGCGGCCGGCTTTTCACGCAATCCGCGATGAACCGCCACCGCGACGACGGCGAGGGAAAAGATGACCATGAGGACGACGCCGGCGCGGCGCAACGCGAGCCGTTGCAAGTGCATGTTCTACTCGTACCAAAGGTTCGGGCTCGCTTGACTGCCCCTGATTTCCCGCAACGAGCTAGTCTTTTCGCCGTTGCCGCTTCCTCGTTCGAGACGCTTTAGTAGTTGCATGAACATTCGAATCGGAGCGCTCCTCGCGCTCGTAGCAGCTCTCGCCGCCTGTGGTGGCGGCGGAGGTTCGGGAAGCTCGGGCGGCGGCGGGGGAGTACCTCCGACCGCGAACCCCAGCGCGCCCTCATCCACCGCTCCCGGGTCGACAGCGACGCCCGGAGCGACACCGACTCCTTCGATCAGCGGGCAGATGAGCGTGAACGGATCCGCGATGGCGAATTCGACCGTTGCATATACGTGTGGTTGCTCCGCGCAAGCCGGCGAGACTTCGACCAATGCCGGCGGTAACTACACGATCGACGCGAGCGCAACCGCCATACCTTCCAGTCCGACTCCGACCTACACGGCGGTACCGGGCCGCAATTACATGATCATCGGCTATGCGTCGAACGGCACGCAGGCCTGGACGATGGAGTTCCTCGGAAACTCACCGGCAACCGATCTCAATCTGTCCTCGACTCCGAACAGCCTCTCGACCAACACGACCGACACGGCATCGACGGCTGCGGCTCTGTATATCTACTACGAATCGCAGAACAATAGCGATCAGTCCTTCGATCTGTGGAACTTCAACACGATCGCCGGCTGGGCAGCGCACCTGCGAGCGGGCAGCGGTCTCTCGGCAAACGAGACCAAACTCATGAGCGATATCACCAGCAGCCAAAGCGCCGGCGCGAGCCTGTATCCGACCGTGCCCGCCTGGAATCCGCAGGCCGGTGCCACGAAAAATACGACGATCCTCTCCGACTTGCAAGCGGTTCATGCCGACGGTACCGCGGTCGATTCCACTCTGCCGACACCCTGCCCCGGAGAGGGCGAGTGCACGGGAGCGCCTACGCCGTGATCCGTTTCCTGCGTACGCTGTTGCTCGCGGCGGGCCTAGCGCCCGCCGCGATGGGCGCATCCGCGCTCCCGGCGCAGATCATTCATCCGGGCGACCAGCTCAACGTCCAAGTCTACGGACAGCAGTCGCTTTCGGAGAACGTCACCGTGATGTCGGACGGCACGATCGAATACCCGTTGGTCGGCCGCGTGAGCGTCGGCGGTAAAACGGTGACTGCGGCTACCGCCGATCTGAGCGACAAACTCGCGCAATACGTACGGCACCCGTTCGTCAGTATCGCCATCACACAGCTTGCCCAGCCGAACGTGCTGGTCCTCGGCGACGTCAAAAACCCCGGAAAATATCAGTTGCGTTCGGATGCGCGCGTGACCGATGCGATCGCCGCTGCCGGCGGCCTTGCCGAGGTGAACGGCGCGTTGCCCGAAGCCCGCATTTCCGACGCACAGGGCGACATCACCCACGTCTCTCTGCAACGGCTCCTGCACGACGGCGACGTCACCCTGGACAAATCGCTGGCCGAAGGCGACGTCGTGTACGTGCCCGGTCCGACCCTCATCGACGTAACGGTCAACGGCGCGGTCGACCATCCCGGTGTCATCCAGATTCCGCAAGGCGATAAAGTTTCGATGGCAATCGCCCAAGCCGGCGACAGTACGCAAGCCAACTCGGACCTCAATCACGTCAAGGTTCTCCGTACACTACCCGACGGCAAGATGCAGACGTTCTCGATCAACCTCTACCAGGCACTCCTGCACGGTGACGGCAGCGCCGACATCGCGTTGCAGAAGGGCGACGAAATTTACGTTCCTCAGATGCGCCAAAAGACGGGATCGCTCTTGACCAACGCAGGCATCCTGGACATTCTCGGCCGCCTCCTCATTCCATAAGGATCGCGATGAACGGACTAACGACCACGACGCCGATGGCTCTGACCGGGGGCAGCGTCGAACCAACCGTCTCGGACCGCCAGCGCGAGCTCGCCTCGCTGTGGCGCACGATCGTGCGCCGGCGCGCGGCGATTCTGCAAATCTTCGTGGGCTTCGTCGCGCTCGTGGTCATCGGAACGATGGTGTGGCCCAAATCCTACACGACGACGATCAAAGTGATCGCCGGCAACGAAAACGGTCCGGCTGCGGACGATCCATCGACGCAAACGAACTTACCCGTGCTCAATGCGCTCGTATTGGCAAGTGGAATGCAGACCTCCGAAACGTACGCGGAGCTCTTTGTCGAAACGCCGGTCGTGCAGCGAGTTATCGATCAACTCGATCTACACGTGAGCCCGGACACGTTGTTGAAGCACGTGACGGTCGCGCCGATCACAAACACGAATATTCTCGCCGTTTCGGTGAGCTGGAAGGATGCGGTTACCTCGGCCGCCATCGCGAACGCGTTCGGCCAGGCGATTCTGCAGCGTGAGCGCGATTTGGTATCGAGCCAAGCAAATGCCGCGCTTTCCAACCTGAGTCAGCAGCTCCCGGCCGCCCAGACGCGGATGAACGACGCGCAAAACCGTCTTACAGCCTTCGAAACGACCCATCGCATCGCCAATATCGACGAGCAGACGCAGGCTACGATTACAAACATGGCGGCTCTGGACGCGAAGCTGGACCAAACCCAGACCGATCTGCAGCAAGCTCAGGCGCAGCTCGCGTCGGATGATTCGCAGATGCGTACGATTCCGGCCAACATCACGGGCAACACGACGACCGCGCAAAACCCGGTGGTTGCCAGCCTGCAGAATCAACTCACGCAAGTCGACGTCCAGCTCCAGCAAGACGAGCAGCAGTACACCAACAAGTATCCGGCGGTGATCGCGCTCAAGGCGCAGCAAACGCAGTTGCAGCGACAGATCGCCAAGGAACAGCAGACGGTCGTTGCCAACACGAGTCAAGTCCCCAATCCCGTCTATCAGCAGCTCCAACAGCAGGCGGAGCAGGCTCGTTCACAGGCGGCGGCCGACAACGCGCAGGTTGCGGAGCTGCAGCGTCAACTGCACGACGCGCAGCCCGCGCTCGCGGCCCTGCCGGCGCAAGCGGCGCAGCTGGCCGATCTCCAGCGCAGCGCCAAATCGGCGCAAGACGTGTATTCGGCGCTGCAGCAGAAGTACGTCGATGCGCGTGTCGCCTCGGAAACCGCCATCTCCGACGTCACGATCACCCAACCGGCGAGCCCGGCGGGCGCCACCGTGCGGCCCAGCCTGATGCTGAACTTCCTCATCTCGCTCGTTCTCGGCCTGGTGCTCGGGGTCACCGGGGCCTTGGTGCTCGATTACCTCGACAACTCGATTCGCGACGAGCGTGAAGTGGAAGAAGAGCTGGCGATTCCGCAGGTGGGCTCGGTGCCGTTCGTGCAGCTGCGCAACGGCGCACCGATCGTTCCGTGGGTCAAGGCGCTTGCGCTCGACTCGTTCCTGCAGCTGGTCACCAACATCAAATATTCGACCGACCAACCGCTGCGTTCGCTGACGATCACGAGTCCCGCGCAGGGTGACGGCAAATCCACCGTCGCGCTCAACGTCGCGCTCGCACTGAACGAAATCGACGGTTCGGTGCTGTTGGTCGACGGCGACCTGCGCCGCCCCTCTCTGCACGCCAAACTCCATCTTCCCAACGAACGCGGCCTCTCCGACGTGTTGGTCGGCGCCTGCTCGATCGCCCAGGCCGTCCAAATCGACAAGCGCACCGGTCTTGCGATCATGACCAGCGGAACGGCCGCGCCGAATCCGATCAAGTTGCTCGAATCCCCGCGCTTCGACGATCTTTTGGAGGAACTCTACACACGCTACAAAATCCTCGTGTTCGACGGCGCGGCACTGGCAAACAATCTGGATTCCGCCGTGCTCGCTCATCACACGACCGGAACCGTGCTCGTGGTCTCGCAAGGCACGAGCGATCTGCGCGCCGCAAGCAGCGCGGTCAAGCGCCTGGGACGCATGGGCGCTCGCAACGTGCTCGGTTTCGTCATGAACCGGGTCGAGCCGCGCCGCGCCGACTACGCTCCGTACGGCGAGGAGCTTCCCAGCCTCTTGGGCGATGACGCGCCCATCGTGGTCGCCCAACATTAGTGGCCAGGAACTGCCGAGCGGTTCGATGGAGCGGCACGAACGTGGCAAAGTCCACATCGTCGAACCGCAGGACCTCTTCGTGCCGACGCTCGTCGACGTGTTCTCGGAGGCCGGGCTCTTCGTCGATCGGGTAAGCGAACAGATCGACCCGCAGATCCTGCTCGAGGAACAGCCCGATCTGCTCTTCGTCGATTCGGATTATCTCGACGATCCGCTTCGGGCCGTACGCCTCGCGCGAACGCTCGCGGCGCACGCGTTCATCGTCATCTATAGTAACTCGCGAGGCGGCGGAAGCGAGGACGCGTTTCTTGCAGCGGGCGCGGCCGTCGTGCTCGACAAGAGCGCCGAACGCGAATCGATCGTGGAGACGTTGCGCGCTACTTGGTCGCTACGCCATACATGATGTAACGCCACGACGGCGGCACGAGCGCGTTCATGAAGAGACGATCGAGGACCGCAAACGCGCGCCGTTGCCGTTCCGAACGGCCGAGCGCTCCGAAGAACCCGGCCGCACCGTACTGCACCCGCGAAAAGGGTTCGAGAAACGCGCGCATCTCCTCGATGGTGACGTAACGCCACCGCTCGCCCCACTCGACGTAGCGGCTGCGCAACGCGGCATGCAGCGGACTTCCGGTCAAGTTCTCGGCGAAGAGTAAGCGTCCACCCGGCCGAAGCGCGCGATGCATCGATCGTACCGCCGACCGCTGCCGTTCGATCGCGCCGCCGTGCCCGACACCGCCGAGCACCGACTTGAAGACGACGACGTCGAAGCAGCCGGTATACGGAATCGCGGTAGCGTCGATGTCTTCGAAGCGAATCGACTCACCGACGCCGTAACGGTCGACCAGGCTTCGGGCTTTGCCGGTCGTATTCTCGAGATCGGAGCAGACGACGTTGTGACCGTGCTGCGCGAGCCAGACCGAGAGGCCGCCGTTGTGGGCGCCGATCTCCAAGCAATTCAGAGGCGCGCCGGAAAGGTCGCCTTCCCGTTCCCAGAAGCGGAGCGCGGCCGACCAATTGGATACGTCCCACGCAATCGCGCCGGCAGCATCGATTCGCACGCATCGATCGTAACGCGGGGAAAGCGGGCGGACCAGGAACGGGTAGCTCCCGATCGCGGGGCCAACGGTCCTTGCTGCGCGGCGCTCGGCCGGGCGTGCTCCGAGGGCTATCTTTCGAGAGCGCGGAACTACCTGCGCTCGCATGGCTCCACCCCGAAAAACGATCGAGCTCCCACCGACGTACGATCCAAAAGCCGTTGAAGAACGGCTCTACGACTTTTGGGAGCGCAGCGGATTCTTTCACGAGGAACCCGACCCGGCACGCCCTCCCTTCATCATTCCGATGCCGCCGCCCAACGTTACCGGACGTGCGCATCTCGGTCATGGTTCGACCTATACGCCGCAGGACGTGCTCACCCGCTACCATCGCATGCTCGGCGAGGACGCCGATTGGCTTCCCGGGCTCGATCACGCCGCGATCGCGACCGAGGCCGTGCTCGTGCGCGAACTCGCGGCTGCGGGTATTTCGCGCGACCGTCTGGGACGCGACGGTTTCGTGGCGCGCGCCTGGGAATGGTCGAACGAATACGGCGGTACGATCAACGCGCAGTTTCGCAAACTCGGATTCGGACCGGATTGGCAGCGCGAACGCTTCACCATGGACGAGCGTCTCTCCGCGGCGGTTCGCAAAGTTTTCGTCGCACTCTACCGCGAGGGCCTGATCTATCGCGGCAAGCGCCTGATCAATTGGGATCCGAAAGGACAGACGACGGTTTCCGACGCCGAGATCGATCACCTCGAGCGCGACTCGTACCTGTGGCACATTCGCTACGATGCGAAAGACGGCGCGCACGCGCTCGAGATCGCGACCACGCGGCCCGAGACGATGTTGGGCGACGTCGCGGTCGCCGTTCATCCGTCGGACGAGCGATACCGCGACTTGATCGGCGCGAGCGTCGTACTGCCGTTGATCGGACGCGAGATTCCGGTGATCGCCGACGAAGCCGTCGATCGAAGCTTCGGCACCGGTGCCGTCAAGGTCACGCCGGCCCACGATGCGACCGACTACGAGATCGGCCTACGCCACCGGCTGCCGATGCCGACGATCATGGACGAGGACGCGCGTATCTCCGACGCCGAGATCGCCGTCGGTCCGTACGCCGGACTCGATCGGTACGAAGCTCGGGCGCGGATCATCGAGGATCTGCGCGCGAGCGGGAACCTCATAAAGGAAGAACCGTATCGCCACGCGGTCGCAATCAGCGAGCGCTCGGGCGAGGTGATCGAGCCGCTGCTCTCCCTGCAGTGGTTCGTCACGATGAAGCCGCTCGCCGAGCCCGCGCTGCGCGCCTATCGCGACGGGCGGTTGCGGTTTGTCCCCGAGCGTTACGGGCGCACCTACGAGCAGTGGCTCGAGAACATCCGCGATTGGAACATCTCGCGCCAGCTGTGGTGGGGCCATCAACTGCCGGTCTGGTACACGCCGGGCGGCGACGTCGTCGTAGCCGAGACCGAAGAAGAAGCTCGTGAGATCGCTCGCACGCGGTTCGGCGGCGCGCCGCTCGCGCGCGATCCGGACACGCTCGACACCTGGTTTTCGAGCGGGCTGTGGCCGTTCTCGATTCTCGGCTGGCCCGAGCGAACGCTCGAGCTGCAATGCTGGTATCCTTCGCAAGTGCTGATCACCGGTTGGGAGATCATCTTTCTCTGGGTCGCGCGCATGGTGATGCTCGGCATGCATTTCTTGGGCGAGGTTCCCTTTCCGACGGTCTTCATTGCGCCGCTCGTGTTCGATGCGCAGGGACGCAAGATGTCGAAGTCGCTGGGCAACGCGATCGATCCGATGGACCTGGTCGATCGCTACGGCGCCGATGCGACCCGGATGGGCATCCTCCGCCAGATGCGTCTCGAGGGTCAGGAGATTCGCTTCCAGGAATCGCGTTGCGAAGAGGCGCGCAATTTCAACAACAAGATTTGGAACGCGACCCGGTACATGCTCGCGCTGCCCGAAGGATTACCCGGCGCGATGACCCTGCCGAAGCCCGCTGAGCTCACGGTCGCCGACAAATGGATCCTGACGCGGCTGCACGAGTTGATCGCAACCGTCGGCGAGCGGTTCGAAGCCTTTGATTTCGGCAACGCGGCCGAAGCGCTTTGGCGCTTCGTCTGGTACGAGTTCTGCGACTGGTATGTCGAAGCAACCAAGGTCGAGGGAAATCGAACGACGCGTGCGGCGGTGCTTTCGTTCGTGTGGAACAACGCAATGCGTGTGCTGCATCCGGTGGAGCCGTTCATCAGCGAGGAAGTTTGGCTCGCGCTTCCGCACGATGGCTCCTCGATCGTAACCGCGAGCTGGCCGGATCGCCTCGAGGTTCCGGTCGACCACGCCGCCGCCGCCGCGTTCGAGGTGCAGATGGCGGTGACCGAGCGGATTCGCCGGCTCAAAGTCGAGCTCGCGTTGCCGCTGGGATCGAAACCGCTCGCGCGCGTTCCATTCGAGCTCGGCGAGGCGGCATTGCAGGCCGTGACCGCGCTCACGCCGGTCCTGTCGGGCTCGACGATCGAGGTCGATCCGGAATTGCACGGCGGCGTGGCAGCGGTGCTGGTGGAGGCGCCGCGAGCCCTCCTGCTCGAGCGGTATAAGAAAGACGCGGCGCACTTGCGCGCCGAGGTCGAGCGGGGTGAGCGCAAGCTGGCCAACCCGCAATTCGTCGCCAAGGCCGCGCCCGAGGTGGTTGCGAAGGAGCGGGAAAAGCTCGACGGCTACCGCTCCGAACTCGCGCGCGTCGAATCGGCGCTTGCTGCCATGGGAGAGCCTGCCTAATGACGACGGCCACGCAAAAATCGCGTATCTTGCTCGAGAGCGATGAGATTGCGCGCGTGATCGCGCGCCTCGCGCATCAGATCCTCGAGCCCGGCGACGCGCAGCGCGGCGTGGTCCTGATCGGCGTGCGGCGCGGCGGCGAGGCCCTGGCGCAGCGGCTGGCCAGCGAGATCGAGCGTATCAGCGGACGCGCACCCGCGCTCGGGTTTTTGAACATCAACCTCTACCGCGACGATCGCGTGACCCACGAAATGCCGGAATCGCAGATTCCGGTCGACATCAGCGAGCGGCTGGTCGTCATCGCAGACGACGTGCTGTATACCGGTCGAACGATCCGGGCCGCGCTCGACGCCGTGACGGATCTCGGCCGCCCCTCCGCGATCCGGCTGTGCGTCATGATCGACCGCGGCTTGCGCGAACTGCCGATCCAAGCCGATTACGTCGGGCGCGCGATTCCCACCAGCCGGCGCGAGCACGTTCGCGTCTCGCTGGCGCCGCAAGTCTCGCCCGGCGACGAGGTGTCGATCCATGCGAACGCGACGTAGCCTGATCGATCTCGACGATCTCTCCGCCGAGGAGATCGAAATCATCTTCGAACAAACGCGGTCGTTCGAGGCGCATGCGCCGGGACGGCTGCTGGAAGGCGTCGATACCGTGAACGTCTTCTTCGAGCAGAGCACGCGTACGTTCACGTCGTTCAATCTGGCGCAACTGCGGCTGGGCGCCAACGTCGTCAACCTCTCGCCCAAGGACATCAGCATGGCGACCAAGGGCGAGACGATCGAGGACACGATGCTCACGCTCGCCGCGATGGGAATCGGCGTCGTCGTCGTTCGGCATCCCGAAGCCGGCTTTCCGGCGCGCGTGGCCGCCGCGTTCGACGGCCACGTGATCAACGCCGGCGACGGAGCCCACGCGCATCCGACGCAGGCGCTGCTCGACATCTTCACCTTACGCGACGAGTTCGGTTCGCTCGAAGGCCGCAACATCGTGATCGTCGGAGACATCGCGCACTCGCGTGTCGCGCATTCGACGATCCACGGGCTGGCACGCCTGGGCGCACGCGCCGTGCTGGTCGGTCCCGAAGCATTTCTGCAACCGCAGGACGCGGTCGCGGGCGCGCGTATCGAGCGCGATCTGGATTCAGCTCTCCGCGCTGCCGACGCGGTGATCCTCTTGCGCATCCAGCGCGAACGCTTCGCGGAGATGCCGATCGGCGATCGGGAGTACATCGAGAAGTACCAACTCAACGGCACGCGGCTGAAGCATCTCTCGCGGCACGCGATCGTGATGCATCCGGGGCCCTACAACCGCGGCATGGAACTCGACGACACCGTGCTCGAGTTTACCGGCTGGCGTTACGCGCGGCAGGTGCATCACGGCGTCTACATCCGCATGGCGGTGTTGGATTTGCTGGTGAACGGCGCGCGCGAGCGCGTCTCGTAGCCGGGCAAAGTCCGCAAGATGCTGATCCGGGGAGGGCGGCTCGTCGATCCCGCAGCGGGCATCGATGCGCTCCGCGACCTGCGCAGCGAGGGCGCGGTGGTGACGGAGATCGGCGAGCACTTGCGCGCGAGGCCGGACGAGTCGATCATCGAGGCGCGCGGTTGCATCGTCGCGCCGGGATTTATCGACATGCACGTTCACCTGCGCGAACCCGGCAATCCGGAGAAGGAGACGATCGCCACCGGAACGCTCGCCGCCGTGCGCGGCGGCTTCACCGCCGTGGCCTGCATGCCGAACACGAATCCGGCTCTCGACACGCCGGCTACGCTTGCGCAACTCGAGAGGATCGTCGCGCGCGACGCACGGGCTCGTGTCTATCCGATCGCGGCGATTACGCTCGCCCGCGCGGGAGAAGAGCCGGTCGAGTTCGCGGCGCTGGCGCGCGCCGGCGCCGTCGCCTTTTCGGACGACGGGCACACGGTCATGAACGCGCGCGTCCTGCTCGATGCGGCATTGCAGGCGGCGAGCGTGCCCGGCGTCTTCATCTCGCACGCGGAGGACGAGCACCTCAAGGGCAATGCGGTCATGAATCTCGGCGAGGTCTCGCGAGCGCTCGGTGTCGCCGGAGCACCGGGCATCACCGAAGAGGTAATCGTTGCGCGCGATCTGCTGCTCGGGATCGAGAGCCGCAAGGCATGGCACATCGCGCATCTCTCCACCGCCCGCGGACTGGACTTCGTGCGCTGGGCGCGCGCGCGCGGCGCAGCCGCCACCTGCGAGGCAACGCCGCACCACCTCTTGCTCAGCGACGAGAGCGTGCGTGAACTTGGCGCGGCAGCACTCGTCAATCCGCCGCTGCGAAGCGCACTGGAAACGCGGGCACTGCGCGAAGGCGTGCGCGACGGAACGATCGACGTGCTGGCCAGCGATCACGCGCCGCACACGCAGACGGAAAAGTCGGGAGACCTGCGCACCGCTGCCGTCGGTTTCAGCGGTTTGGAAATCGCGGTCGGCGCCTACGCGCTAGCGCTGCCGGACCTGCCGATGCAGCGGTTCGTGGCGCTGGTCTCGACCAATCCGGCCGGAATTCTCGGAGTCGAAGGCGGTACGCTTTCGGTCGGAGCGCGCGCCGACGTGACGATCTTTGCCGATCGTCCCTGGACGGTCGATTCGACGCAGTTCGCGTCGAAAGGAAAGAGCACCCCATTCGACGGCCGCACCTTGCCGCGTCGCATCGTCGCCACGATCGTCGCGGGCGAACTGCGTTACCAAGACGCGGAGAGCTGCGTTCGCTAAGCGTCGCCCTCGAGGTCGCCCCTGATATCCGGCTCGTGATGCTTTCCGTCACCGGGTGGCTCTTTGTGCCAGCGCCGGAGAAGTTCCGCGCGTTGATCGGAGTCGACTTCGAGCGCCGGATCGATTCCGAGTTCGTGGATCATCTCCGCTGCGGGATCCTCGTCTTCCATGGGTTCTCCTCTTGTCGGGCCATCGCCCCGTCGTGATAGTATAACCGTAATGAGCGCACAACCGCTTGAGATACGAATGGCGCACCTCGAGGGCGCCTACGAACAGCTCGACAAGCGCCTCGGCGACCTCGCCGCCACGATCGATGCGCGGTTCGGGCAAGTGGACTCGCGTTTCGCTCAGATCGACGCGCGTTTCGCCCAGATCGATTCACGCTGTGCGGAAATCGAACGAAAAATCGATACGGGCCAGTGGCGAACCTACGCGCTCGTCGTCGGCACGTGGATCACGACGATCGGTACCGTCATCTTTCATCATCAGTGACGGAATAGCGGCGTCTGGATGAGGCCGTTGATCACGAATTGCACCGCCAGCGAGGCGAGGATGATGCCCAGCACGCGGGTGATGACGTGAATCCCGGTCGTTCCGAGGCGATGCAGATACCGTGCCGCCCCGCGCATGCATAACCACGCGATTGCGAGCGCCGCAGCGTAGGCAACGAAGACCAAGGCGATCCGCCCCGGATTTCCGTGCGTGAGGTTCACCAGCAAGAGGACGGTCGCGAGCGTTCCGGGGCCGGCAATCATCGGAATCGCGAGCGGAAAGACCGCCGGGTTTTCGCCTTCGCGCGCGCGGCGTTCCTCTTCGCTCGTGGCGCGTGCGCCGGTTGGGCGTGCGAAGAGCATGTCGATCGCAATCAGGAGGAGCAGAATGCCGCCGGCGATCCCGAATGCAGGTAGGGTGATCCCGAGATAGTCGAGCAGCCATGGTCCGACCAGACCCATCGCGAACATCACGACCGCCGCAACGATCACCGCCTGATCGACGATGCGGTTGCGCTTGCCGCTCTCGAAGTGCGCGGTCGTCGCGGCCGTGATCGGGATCATGCCGATCGGGTCGATGATCGTGATCGCCGTCGCAAACGCGGTGGCGCCAAAGTGCCAGTCCATTCCACCGGTGCCTTACTTCCAGGTTTGCGAGGGCCCTGCGCCTAACCGCCTGTTCTTTAGCATGACCAGCATCCCCGCGTCGCTCTTTCTCGCCGACGGCTCGCGCTTCGACGGCAGCGGTCTCGACTATCAGGGATTGGCCCTCGGCGAAGCGGTTTTTTACACCGGCATGACCGGCTACGAAGAGGCGCTGACCGATCCGTCGTACGCGGGGCAGATCCTGACCTTCACCTATCCGCTGATCGGAAATTACGGCGTCTCGGGGAGTGCCGCGCAATATCCGCGCGCGTGCGTTTCGGGCGCGATCGTCAAAGAGATCGCCTACCATCCTTCACATTACCTGAGCAAGATGAGCCTGCCGGCGTGGCTCGACGAGCAGCGCGTTCCGACGATGGTCGGCGCCGACACGCGCGCCGTCACTATCGCGCTGCGCGAGCACGGAACGATTTGGGCGGCGATTGCCGTCGGCGAAGCCGCGCTCGAGCGGGCTGAGGACGAGCTTGCGCGTTTCGTACGCACCGCAACGACCGCGCATTTGGTTCCGAGCGTTGCCGCGCGCGAACCTCACGTCGAGGGAACGCGCGGCGGTGCGCGTGTAGCACTGATCGACTGCGGGGTCAAACGCGCGATATTGCGGGAGCTCACGGCACTGGGCAGCGAGGTCACCGTGCTACCCTACGATGCGACCGAAGAAGACGTGCTCGAAGGTGATCCGGATGCAATCTTCATCTCGCCGGGTCCGGGCGATCCGACCGATCTCCAAGGGACGGTCGAAACGCTGCGCGCGCTGATCGGGCGCAAGCCGCTCTTCGGCATTTGCCTCGGACATCAACTGCTCGCGCTCGCGTGCGGTGCGCAAACGTACAAATTGCCGTACGGACATCGAGGCGGAAATCAGCCGGTGAAGGATCTGATCGAACACGAAGTGCTGATCACTGCGCACAATCACGGCTATGCGGTCGACGCCCGTTCGTTGCCCGATGATTTGGAAGCGACGATGACCAACCTCAATGACGGGACGAACGAGGGATTCCGGCATCGCCGCCTTCCGATTGCGGCGGTACAATTTCATCCCGAAGCCTCGCCGGGACCGTTCGACGCGCGCCGTCTCTTCGCCCAATGGCTCGGCTCGATTTCGTCCGTTCGCTAGCGGCGCTCGTACTGTTCGCGGCCGAATTATCGACGGCGGCGAGTGCGCAGAGCCTTCAGCGGGTCACCGTCACGGCGCTCACCCTCTCCGCCGACACCTTGACGCCGCACGTCGAAGCGCCCTTCCACTTGGTGATCACCGCGCACGTTCGCGAGCGGGTCAGCGAATTCGACAACCTCGATCTCCCCATTCTCGCCGAGCTCGAGCTGCTCGGCGACGAGCACGGGGTCGTCGCCGCCGCCGGCGGCACGACCTATCGCGAAGTCATCACCGTGGTTGCACACCATTCGGGCTCGATCACGGTCGCGCCGGTTACGTTCGACGCGATCGACGCGCGCGACGGCAAGGCCAAGCGATACTTCTCGAATTCGCTCACGCTGCACGTCGCCGGTTTGCTTCCGCTCGCTCCGTCCTACCACGGCTCGAACGCCCTGCTCCCTGCCCTCCTCGTCGCCGCCGCCCTGCTCGCCTTCGTCGTTCTGCGCCGCCGCCGCGTGCCGCCGTCCGCACCGGTCATCACGCTCGCCCGGCCGGTGCCGGTGGTGGCGGCCGATCCGCGTGCGATGCTGCGCGAGGCGCTCGGCGTGTTGCGCGCACAGCGCAATCGTGTCGGCGCGATGCGCGCTCGATCGACCGTCCGGCGGATGGTTGGTGCGAGCGATGCCGAAACGCTCAACGACGTGCTTCGCCGCCCCGCCGCCTCGACGCCCGATCTGCGCGATCTTCTTCGCGCGCTCGAACGTGCGGGCTTCACGCACGACGCCGACCTTTCCGCCGCGATCGCCGCCGCAATCGCCCAATTGGAGCGCATGACGTGAGTACGGGACCGGGCATCGTACGAAACGCGATCGAACGCACGATCGTCGGACAAAAGGGCGTCATCGAGGGGCTCTTGCTCGCGTTGCTCTGCGGCGGCCACGTTCTGCTCGAAGGACCGCCGGGTCTGGCCAAGACGCTCGCGTGCCGCAGTCTCGCCGACGCACTGCACGGCGAATTCAAGCGCATTCAGTTTACGCCCGATCTCTTGCCGAGCGACATCATCGGCACCCGCATCTTCGATCAGCGCGAGACGGCATTCAGCACGGTGCGGGGTCCGATCTTCGCCAACGTCGTGCTCGCCGACGAGATCAACCGCGCGCCCGCGAAGGTGCAATCCGCCTTGCTCGAAGCGATGCAGGAAAACCAAGTCACGATCGGACCGGAAACACATCGCCTGCCCGACCCGTTCATCGTCATGGCCACGATGAATCCGCTCGATTCCGAGGGAACCTACGCTTTGCCGATCGCACAGATGGACCGCTTTCTGCTCAAGATCGATCTCGACTATCCCTCGCGCACCGACGAGTTCGCGATTCTCGAGCGGTTCGCTATCAACCGCGCGCCCGTGATCGGCCCCGTCGCCACGCTCGAAGCGGTACGCGCCTGGCGCGCCGCGGCGCACGCCGTTCACGTCGACGACGCGCTCAAGCGCTACATCGTCGAGCTCGTGGTGGTAACGCGCGAGGCCCGGCACGCCAGCATCGATTACGGCGCGAGCCCGCGCGCGACGTTGGCCATCGCAAATCTCGCCCGCGCAAAAGCGCTGCTGGACGGACGTGACTACACCGTCCCCGATGACGTGCGCGCGGTGGCCGTCGCCGCCTTGCGGCATCGCGTCGGTTTCAACTTCCGCGTCGGCGCCGACGGTGGTCCCTCGCGCGTGCTCGAAGAGCTGATCGCGCGCATCCCGGTGCCGTAGTCTGGTGCTCCCTACCTTGCGCGACGCACTGCTGCGCGGACGACGCCGTCCGCGGCTCTTCGGTGGGGGCTCGCCGACGATGTATCGCGGCGACGGCTACGAGTTCGTCGAGCTGCGGGCGTACGTACCCGGTGACGACGTGCGGCGAATCGATTGGGCCGCTACCGCGCGCGCCGGTGAACTGCAGACGCGGGTGGTGCTCGAAGACGTCGGGTTGACGTTGGCGGCGTTGGTCGACGACTCACCCTCGATGGAGGTCGGACGCACACGAACGCTCGCGCAGGCCGCCCAAGAATCGGTGCGCGCGTGGTTCAACTGCGCACGCAGCGGCGACCGCTTGTTGCGCGTCGGCTCCGATTATGTCGGCGCCGCTCAGGCGCCGGTAACGACGCGCTTCGAGTTATTCGGCGCGCTGGAGACCGCGCGCGCCGCGCTGCGGCGCGGCACCGCGCTGCTTGCGGTCGGCGATTGGTTCGAACTCGACGCGCGCCATGACGCCGTCCTCGCGCGGCTGGGCGCATGGTGCGATTGCACCGCTTTGATCGCCCGCGATCCGTGGTACGACGGTCTGCCGCTCGGCGGAGTCGTGCGCTTTGCCGGTGCCGAAGGCGGAGCGCTTCGCGTCTACGTCGGCCGGCGCGAACGCACGGCGTTCGCGCGCAGCGTACGCGAGCGCGAAGCGGCGCTCGCGCAACGTTTCGAACGGGCAGGCTGGCGGACGGGCATCCTGCACGAAGACGACGGGGCGGCGTCTCTGTGCGCGGCCTTTGGTGCACGCGCATGAGGTTTGACGCGCCGTGGCTGTTGTTCGTTGGAGCCATCGCGGCGGTCGCGCTCGCCGCGCTCTACCGCCGCGCCGAAACGCGTGTCGACGCGCAAGCGCTGCGGTATTCGAACGTTGCGTTTCTGCGCTCGGCAATGCGCCCGCGCGCATGGATCACCACCGCGCTGCGGACCGGCTGGATCGTCGCACTCGCGGCACTGGTGATCGGCGCGGCCGGTCCGCACCTCACCTTGCCGATGCCGGTTCGGGACGGCAACGTCTTCATCTGCATCGACACCTCCGGATCGATGGCGTCCAGCGATATCACGCCGACCCGTGCGCAGGCGGCCGACGGTGCCGCGCGCGCGTTCGTCGAGGAAGCCCCGCCCGGCGTTCGGATCGGGATCATCACGTTCTCGGGGAGCGCCGAATTGATCGCACCGCTCAGCGCCGACAAAGAGGCGACGCTCGCGGCGATCGATCAGATCCCGCCCCCGAACGGTGCGACGGCGATCGGCGATGCGCTGCGCTTGGCGGCGAGCGAGTTTCCGCCGGTCGGGCATCGCGTGGTGATCTTGATCACCGACGGGGTCAATAACACGGGCGTCGATCCCCAAGAGATGGCGGAATATTTTGGGGCGCATCACGTGCCGATCTACACGATCGGCATCGGCACACCGAACGGCGACGTGATCGGCGGCGAGGAATCGACCATCGACGAGGGCGCCCTCGAGTCCTACGCCCAAGTCAGCGGCGGAGCGTACGCGCGCGCTGAAAATGCCACCCAACTTCATGCCGCCTTGGTACAGCTCGGGCGCGTAACCACGATCGAACGCCGTTCGATCGCCGCCGCTCCGGGATTCTTCGTCGCGGCGGCACTGGTGCTGGCGGCAACGCTGCTGGCCGGTCTTTCACTAGGGAGGTTCCCATGAGCATCGAGACGAGCCGCGACCCGTATGAGAGCCCGCCGCTTCGCGAGAGCGATCTCTCCGACGATCCGATCGTCCAACTGCGCCGCTGGCTCGACGACGCCTACGCGGTGCCGGCGCTGGGCGAACCCAACGCGATGACGCTCGCGACCGCAAGCCCGCAGGGGCGGGTCAGCGCGCGTGTGGTCCTGCTGCGGGGTCTGGATGCAAGCGGTCTTTCATTTTATACGTCGTACTTCAGCCGTAAGGCAGCGGAGCTCGCGGTCAATCCGTACGCGGCGGCAACGTTCTTCTGGGCGCAGCTCCATCGCCAGGTGCGGGTCGAAGGTACGGTCGCGCAACTTTCCGAGGACGAATCGGACGCGTACTTCGCGACCCGCCCGCGCGGACACCAGCTCTCGGCGTGGGCCTCGGAACAAAGCGCCATGCTCGACCGTCGCGAAACGCTGAGCGAACGAATGCAGCACTTCGACGAACGTTTCGCCGGCGAAGACGTTCCCCGGCCCCACTCCTGGGGCGGCTATGTGCTGCGCCCCGACTACGTCGAGTTTTGGCAAGGGCAAGGCAGCCGTCTCCACGATCGGCTCTGCTACGCGCGCGTCAATTCCGGCTGGTCGATCCGGCGGCTCCAGCCGTGAGACGCTGGAACGTCCATATCGAGCCGGGCGACGTCATCATCGAGATGGGCTCGGTCGTGATCGCGATCCTTCTCGCGCTTGCAGTCAACGGCTGGCAGGAGCACGTGCATCAGCAGGAAGCGCTCCACGAAAACGTCGCCAGCATCGTGCACGAGCTCTCGTTCAACCAAGGCGCGCTGGTCGCGCTGGCACAGCGCCATACCGCCGCGGCCAAGGCGATCGACGCGAAGGTTGCGGCGAGTTTCGGACGCGACGAGTCGCTCACGTTCGATCAGTTCTACACGTTTTTCGAGCAAATCGCGCCCAAGGGGCTGGGGCGCCTCTCGCTTCACGATGCGGCCTGGCAGGTCGCACAGAGCGATCCATCGATGACCGGGATGCCCGATGCCGAGCGCCTGCGTATCGCCGAGATCTACGACGAGCAATCGTATCTGACCGACAGCTACGGACGCCTGGTCGCGCGCCTCGAAGGCGCGAACCAATCGAACTTCTTCGAGCTCCTCACCGACATGGATCTTGAGTTCGGCGACGTGCGGGCGGCGGAAAGCGAACTGCTGCGCAACTACGCGGAGGAAATCCCGCGGTTACGGCACGCGTACGGTCTCGCCGCTCGGGTACCCTGAAGCGCCCCGAGAACCCCGCTCGGAAACGCTCACCGGTCAAATCGACGTTCGCTACGACTTCCGTCCATAGGACTAACGGCGGGGTCGCGCTAATCCACCCTCCCCAGCATGCCCCGCCGCAACGTTCTGGTGATTGGGTCTGGGCCGATCGTAATCGGTCAGGCGGCGGAATTTGATTATGCGGGCGTTCAGGCGTGCCGCGCGCTGCGCGAAGAAGGCCACCGCGTCGTCCTCGTCAACTCGAATCCGGCGACGATCATGACCGATCCCGAAATCGCCGACGCCGTCTATCTCGAACCGCTGACCGTCCCGTCGCTCGAAGCGATCATCGCACGCGAACGGCCCGATGCGCTCTTGCCGACGTTGGGCGGCCAGACCGGGTTGAATCTCGCCGTCGAGCTCGACGACGCCGGCGTACTCGAACGCTTTGGCGTCGAATTGCTCGGCACGCCGGTCGAAACGATCAAACTCGCCGAAGACCGCGAACGTTTCAAAGCCAAGATGATCGAGATCGGTGAACCCGTTCCCGAGTCGGTCATCATCACCGACGTGGAGCAAGGCATCGGTTTCGCCGCGCTCGCCGGCTATCCGCTCGTCGTGCGCCCCGCGTACACGCTCGGCGGAACCGGCGGCGGCGTCGTGTACAGCGAAGCAGAACTGCGCGAGCGGCTCGACGCCGGCCTCAATGCATCGCTGATCCACCAAGCGCTGCTCGAAACCTCGCTCCTGGGTTGGAAAGAGATCGAGTACGAAGTGCTGCGCGACGGTGCCGACAACTGCATCATCGTCTGCAACATGGAGAACATCGATCCGGTCGGTGTGCATACCGGTGACTCGATCGTCGTCGCGCCGTCGCAGACGCTCTCCGACCTCGACTATCAAATGCTGCGCAGCGCCTCGCTCAACGTGATCCGCGCGCTCAACGTCCAAGGCGGCTGCAACATTCAGTTCGCGCTGCACCCGACCAGCAGCGAGTACGCGATCATCGAGGTGAACCCGCGCGTCTCGCGCAGCTCCGCGCTGGCATCCAAAGCCACCGGCTATCCGATCGCCAAGATCTCGACGCGCATCGCGCTCGGGCAGACGCTGGATGAAATCCCCAACCCGGTCACCGGCGTGACCAAAGCGGCGTACGAGCCGACGCTGGACTACTGCGTGGTCAAGATTCCACGCTGGCCGTTCGATAAATTTCCGCTGGCCGACACGCTGCTCGGCACGCAGATGAAGTCGACCGGCGAAGCAATGGGGATCGGCCGCACGTTTCGTGCGGCTCTCATGAAGGCGGTGCGCGGTCTCGACCTCCGGCGCGAATCGCTCACCGGCGGCGAATATCTGGAATGGAGCGAAACCGAACTCGAAGAGATCGTCGTTCGGCCGACCGACGAACGTCTCTTTGCGGTCGCCGAGCTGCTGCGCCGCGCCGGACCCGGCGGCCGCGACGCGTGCGTCGAGCGCATCCACGCGAGCAGCGCGATCGACCGCTTCTGGCTGTGGCAGATCTGCGACATCGTCGACGAAGAGGGTGAGCCGCACGAGGCGGCTGAAGGTTCCGAGCACAGGACGTGCGACCGCCCGAAGGGCGGCGGAATCGTCTTTCGAATGGTCGACACGGCAGCGGCGGAGTTTCCGGCGAAATCGCCTTACTACTATCTTTCCAGCGGCGAAATGGACGAGATGCGCGCGACGCCGCACGAAGCCGTCGTCGTGGTCGGCAGCGGACCAATTCGCATCGGGCAAGGGATCGAGTTCGACTACAGTTGCGTACACGCGGCGTGGGCGCTGCGCGCCGCCGAAAAATCCGCGGTCATCGTGAACAACAATCCCGAAACCGTCTCGACCGACTTCGACGTGTCCGACGCGCTCGTCTTCGAGCCGCCGGGGGCGGACGAAGTCGAAGCGGCGTACCGCGCCACCAACGCCAGCGGCGTGATGCTCGCCTTCGGCGGCCAGACGGCGATCAATCTCGCGCGCGAACTCTCGCGCCGCAACGTACGGATCATCGGCAGCGATCGCGCGAGTCTGGATATGGCCGAAGACCGCGCGCAGTTCGACGCGGCGCTCGCGCGGCTGAGCGTTGCCCGGCCGGAGGGGAAAGCGGCCACCAGCTTCCGCGAGGCTCGCGTCTTCGCGCGCGCGCTGGGTTTTCCGGTCCTGGTGCGCCCGAGTTTCGTGCTCGGCGGCCGCGCGATGGAGATCATTTATAATGAAGGCCAGCTCGCCTCGTACGCCGAGTCGGCACCGCCGATTCTGCCCGGCGCGCCCCTCTTGGTCGATAAGTACCTGCGCGGACTCGAAGTCGAGGTCGATGCCGTCTTCGACGGCGAGGATATCCTCATTCCCGGGATCTTCGAACATATCGAGCGCGCCGGCATCCACTCCGGCGACTCGATCAGCGTCTATCCCACGCAGACGATCGACGCGGCGATGGAGCAGCGGATCGTCGACGTCACGGCGGCGATCGCACGCGAGCTCAACATTCGCGGCTTGATCAACATCCAATTCGTCGTGCACGAAGGCGGACTCTTCATCATCGAGGCCAATCCGCGCGCAAGCCGTACCGTTCCGATCATTCAAAAGGCCACCGGCGTGAACATCGTCGCCGCCGCAACACGAATAGCACTGGGCGAACGGTTGCGCGACATGGAGTACGGGACGGGTCTGCACCCGCGCACGCCGTTCACGGTCGTGAAAGTACCGGTCTTCTCGTTCTCGAAGATGCGCGGCGTCGAGACGGTACTCGGTCCGGAGATGAAATCGACCGGCGAGGTGCTCGGTATCGACGACACCTTTGCGGGTGCTTTGCGCAAGGGCTTCATCGCCGCGGGCGTTCGGTTACCGGGCTCGGGCGGTCGTATCCTGGTCTCGATCGCCGACGAAGAGAAGGACGAATCGATTCCGGTCATGCGGCGCTATTCCGAATTGGGTCACACGCTGGTCGCGACGCCCGGAACGCGCACCGTGCTGGAAGCCGCCGGCATCGAATGCGAAGCGATCAACAAGATTTCCGACGGTTCGCCGCACGTGCTCGATCTGATCGGGCAACGCGGGGTCGACCTGGTGATCAACGATGCCAAAGGTCCGCGGGAACTCTCCGACAACTACAAGATTCGGCGCGCCGCGGTAGAAGCGAGTATTGCGTGTTTGACCAGTTTGGATACGGCTCGGGCCCTCGCGGAGGCGCTCGAAAGCACGGCGGGGCCGCCGCGGAGTCTGCAAGAGTATCAATCGCAGTGCGTTAGCCCGTGAAGCCCCCCGCCGGAGGGCCGGACCTGGGCCGCCTCGACCGAAGGGTAATTGACTGGCCACGGGGTTTTTTGGTCTACTTAACTTGGGTCCTTGCTTTTTTTAGTCAAAGAGAAGGGAGCCTCAGGTGATCAGGAGATTGACTTCCATCGGCGCGGCGCTAACGTTGCTGACGTTTGGTGCGGTGCCGGCCAGTGCGGGTACTCAGGCCAGGCCAGCATCTCCAGTTAACCTCTCCAGGGCTGTTGGCGAAATCACATGTACCATCGAAATATGCGACACTGAGGACTATTGCATTCCACTCATAACACCAATCGGCGTCGTCGTGGTCTGCTACGAAGTCTCGATATGCGAAGACTTTCCATGCACCGGCCCCATGCCGCTCTAGTCTAGCGCGAAGGCGGGGCGACGCGCGGTCGCACCCGCCTCGCCTCCTCTCGAATCCGGGTGTTATTATTATGTACGCATTTTCCGGTGCCGTCCTTTTTGCCGCGGTAACGGCAACAGCGACGCCCTTTGCACTTCCCGTGCTTCTACGGCCGACCATCCCAACGGGGGCGACGGTTAAGGAAGCATATGGTGTCCGGCTGCAGCTCTCCGGCGGCGCCTTCCGTCAGTTCACCGGCAAAATCAGTGTTACCGCGCTCGAACAAGACGACGCGTCGATGAAGCTTCATGCAGTTTTCGATCTGCCCGGTCATTCCACATCGACCGATATGACAGTCAATAAGTATGATCTCTCTGCCGCGGGTAAAAGTGCTATTGGAGATCCCGGCGTAGAGGTCTTTTACGATCCCATATTCTGCGGCCGGCCTTCCGGAACGCTGCAAGCCGGCGAAGCGTGGAGGTTTACAATCGCTCGTCCATGGGCCTTCGGCCCGGCAGGGGAGCAACGGGTACGCGTCGTCTCCATCGACGCCCAAACCGGAGAGGTCCGCCTCGAGCTGTCGGGCAGCGGCAACGGTCCGTCCGGGCAAGAGATCGAGCATCCGATACACACGACCGGAAGCGTGAACGGCACGACGATCGATATTCCGACGGAGTACGGCGCCTCCACTTGGCACGCGACGCTGACGCTGGAGCACGGCGTGACCGCGGACGAAACGCTCACGGTCGATCAGCAGGTGTTTCTCGGGCAAACCACGATTTCGTCGGCACGTCAAGAGATGCGTCGCATCATCATCACGCTTCATCGCCTGAATTGATGTGCCGCTCTGCGGCGATTCTGCTCGCAGTCGTCGTCGCGGCATACCTCCTCGTCCGCGTCGATACGGGCGCGCAAACCGAATCCGTGGGGGTCCTTCTCGTTCATGTGATCGACGCTTCCACCGGACGCCCGCTTGCGAGCGCAGCGGTCTACGTCATCGGTGGTGCGGAATCGCTCGACCGCGTCGTGCTCAGCGACTCGGCCGGTGACGCGCGTGTGGTGTCGCTTCCCGAAGGCGAATACCGTCTCGCCGTGCGCGCGCACGGTTACCAAGAGATTACGCACCTCGTGGAAGTGACGCCGAACCGAGAAACGCTGGTCGACGTGCGTTTGGCGCCCACGTTGAAAACGATCGGGACCGTGAGGGCACTAGCTTCAGAAATCAAGGTCGGAAGTCGCCGGCTCTCGGAGAATGACGTCGCGGCGAAGCTTTCGCTCAATCTGCTCGATGCGCTCAACGATTTGGGTGGTATCACCGTTCAGCGCAATGCCCAAGACGGCACGGTCGAAGGCCTTTCGCTCGAGGGTAGAGACCCAAGCATGACCTCGGTGGCATTCGACGGCGTGCAAATCTCAAATCCGCTCGCCCTGCACGCGCTCGATCCCGATCTGCTGCAAGGCGTCCAAACCGATCAGTTCAACGACTCGGTGGATCTGTTCTTTCTGAATCCCTCGCTGGCAACGCAGCTTGCCGCGACCGGAACCTATGGCGGCTACCAATATGCAACCGAGAAGGCTTCGCTGCAGAGCACGTCAGGAGCGATCAGCTACGCGGCGGTCGTCAACGAACGGCACGTGGATAGCTCGCTGAACGGCGCGACGTACCTCGACACCTCGGGCCTGGATTACCTGCACACCGGCGGCATCAGCGGAACCTCGCTCTACGGTGTCGTGAACTTCCCGTTGGGCGTCAATTGGACTGCGTCACTCCGCGCGATCGACGCGCGATCCTTCGAGCAGCCGATCCCGACGTTTTTTGCCGGCCCCCTTCCATATGGAATCGGCCCGGGCAATACGAGTGCTCTCGACTTCTCGCATCTCAGCGTGCGGTTCACCGGAACGTTGCCATCCGGAATGCTTGCCGTCGCGCTCTCGCGCCTTGGAATAGGAGATGAGGACGACTATGCGCACCGCATCGTGGGTCTGATCCCCTCTCCATTGACGGAAACGACGACGACGATAGGCACGTCGGCAAGCATCGATTTCGCGTTCGCGGACGCGGCGCAAACGAACCTGATGTTTTTCGCCGACGGTGACCGCGACGACACGGCGATCGCCCAGACGCCGGAACTGCCTTTCATGCAAGGCGCAAAGAACGCACAGACGATCAAGGCTCACCGAAATCTATTCATCGTAGGCAAGGTTCCCGTAGGGATTGACGTTACGGACGTAAACGTTTCAGGAAGCGGCGCAGGCGCGGGTGCCGCACTTTCGTCATCCGCAACCGCAGGCGCGAACTCGTTTCGTCTCAAGGTCGGCACCGTCGCGCGCGACGCCGAGACGCTGGGTGGGGGCGTACTCGACGATGCGGCGTCCGCGTATTACGATTGTGCCGGCAATTTCATCGAGGCGAACGCGCCCAGCCAAAACGGCCACGCCGTCCGATCGGCGGTCGTGGACGCAGGGTGGACCTGGACCCACGCGCAAACGACAGTCAGCGCTTATGCGTACGATGAATCCGATCGCGGTGTAACCCTGACGGATGCGCAAGTTCCGCTCGGGACGGAGCCTGCCGGCGCTGTACCCGCGGGATATGCGGCGGAGTTGCAAGATGGATATTCCACCTACGGCGGCTGCCCGGGCTCCGCTCCCGCCACCAGTAGAATCTACTTGATACAAGATCTCAACGGTCTTAGCGTTCTTTACCGGGGCGTGAACCTTGCCTGGAACGTTACCGCGTTTCGCGAACGCGTCAACGTTTCCGGCTTCTTAGATGGAACGCAAGCGATCCTCGCCGGCGATCCTCGCCTCAACGCTCCGTTTTCCATCTACATCCCGGGACGCCAGCTGCCGAATATCGCTCCATGGCGCGCCGGGCTCTCGGCCGGCTGGGGCCTGCCCGACGATAAGACCGAACTCATGCTCAGCGGGATCATCGCCTCGCGAAACAATTCGAACAATTTGCCCGGATATGCGTACTGGACGGCGGGGATCGAGCGCCGGATTTCTCCGGCGTGCACGCTCGAGATCGTAAGCCGGAACCTTTTCAACAGTTACGCCGGCCTTTTCACTTCCCCGCGATTCGCACAGCCGCTGCTGACGCAAAGCGGCAGCACGCTGCTCGAAAACGCTGCACCCCTTCCTGCACCCGACGCATTTATCCGCCTGCGCTTCGACATCGCGCATTCGTCCAACCCGTGATGCGCTCACTCCAGGGCTCGGCCGGATGACGAGTCGAAGTTCATCCCGATGCATCACTTTGGCAACCACGGCGGGGCATCGTCCCGTGGTCCGCAGCGCTCCGGCGACGATCGAAGCCTCGAGCTGAGCAACGAGCCTCGCGTCTTCGTGCTGGGCGGCAGCGGAAGCACGCTCGGCTTCATCAACAGTTTTCGAACCGACGCCGGAGCGGTCACCGCGCGGCTGGTGCCGCTGGCATGGACGCCGATCGGCGTCGTCATCGGCGAATCCTGGCAGAACGTTGGGATCGCGCTCGCGAACCTGCTCGATTGGGTCGATCGAACCTTTCCGCCTGAAGACGAGCGCGCGTTCGTCGCCCCGATGCGCGACATCGAATTGCTCGCGCGCGTACAATGGCAAGCCGACCTGCCCGAAGCGCTCTCCGACGAAGCGGTGCTCAACATCGAGGATCTGCCCGAGGAGATCGTCGATGGGCTCGCGCATCCGCCCGCACCGATCGTGCAGTGCGCAGCGTGCCGCCGCCTCTGCGTCCAAGGCGAGTTCGTGTGGAAAGAGAAGGAGCTGTGCGCCTGGGACTATCACGCGCAGGTCTTCGGGAAGCGCGGTCCGTGGCACGACGGTCCGTATGAAGATCGGCATTTCGAGACGCTGCCGACCTGCGCGTACATCGCTGCGCCGATTCTGGCCGAAATGGGCGTCGACGTCGTCTTTTCTTCGGGTGAGATCGCTGCAGCAACGGCGCAAGAAATGATCAACCTGTTGATCACCGCCGAGCCGGGCCGGCCGTATATGGCCCTACGCTCCGGCGGCGGATTCAGCGTTTTGCGCGAACGGTGACCAATCGCGCGATCGGCGCTCTGCGGGTGCTCTTCGTCGTGCTCTTCGCGGCCCTGGCGCTGCGCACCGCATGGGTGATGTTGGTCGACGGGCCGGGCATCGCCGCCAAGCCCTATAATCCGCGGCATGCACTGCTCGACGCGCGCCGCGGCGAGATCCTCGCGACCGACGGCGCCGTGCTCGCGAGCACGCGAGGCGGCGCGCGCGTCTATCCGCTCGGCGCCGCGCTCGCGCAAACGGTGGGATACGTCTCCGCGCGCTATGGCACGAGCGGTATCGAAAGCGCGTACGACCGCGCGCTCACGCCGGCCGACACGACCGGCGATCCGCTGGCGCAATTCGACGCGATCGAGAACGCGTTCGCCGGGAAGAGTTCGCGCTCGCGGGGCGCGGACGTCGTGACGACGATCGTGCCCGCGATCGAGCGTACGCTGTGGGCGCAGCTCTCCGTGCACGCGCGCGGCGCGGGCATCGTGCTCGATCCCTCGACCGGCGCCGTGCTCGCGATCGCCAGCGTACCGAGCTACGATCCCACGGACTTCGACCGCGAATTCCCCTCGCTCGTCGATGACACCCAGAGCCCGCTGCTCAATCGCGCGATCAGCGGGCTCTATCCACCCGGATCGACGTTCAAGATCTTCACGGCGGGATCGGCGCTCGAAAACGGCACGGTAACGATGGATTCCCATTTCGAGGACCCCGGCTACTACGTCATCGGGAATTTCGTCCTGCACGACAACGAGAGTGAAGCCACCGGATATCAGGACCTCACCGGCGCATTCGCGCTCTCCAGCAACGTCGATTTCGCGCAGATCAGCTTGAAGATGGGAACCGATGCGTTCTACGATTACCTCGATCGCTGGGGCATCGGCGCACCGCTCGACTTTCAGCTTCCGGCCGAAACCGACCGTGTGCCGCCGAAGGACACGATCGTTCCCGGCGAGCTTGCCCAGATGGGTTTTGGACAAGGCGCGCTCTTGATGACGCCGCTGCAGATGGCGCTGCTCGCGGCGACGATCGCAAACAACGGGGCGATGCCCCGGCCCTACATCGTACGGCAGATCGTGCTCGACGGCCGGGTGCGCAGCGTCACGCCGACGAGCACGCTGGTCACGCCGATATCGCCGCAGACGGCTGCGGACGTCAAGAAGATGATGATCGCCGTCGTGCAGTACGGCACCGGGACGACCGCGCAGATCCCCGGCGTGCAGGTTGCCGGAAAGACCGGGACCGCCACCAATCCTCACGGTGCGGCGCACTCGTGGTTCGTCTGCTTCGCGCCGGCCGATCATCCGCGCTTCGTCGTCGCAATCGTCGTGGAGAACGCCGGCTACGGTGCGACGGTTGCTGCACCCATCGCGCGCCGCGTGCTCGAAGCGGCGCTCGCGACGCATTAGGAGGAAAGACCTGCGATGCGGGAAACCGTAAGACGAACGTGATCGAGCAGCAGACATTCAACAATCGGTACCGACTCGATCGCAAACTCGGCGAAGGCGGGATGGCGACGGTCTACAGCGGCACCGATACGGTCCTGCGCCGGCGCGTTGCGATCAAGGTTTTGCGCCCGCAATATGCTGCCGATGCCGAATTCGTGCGGCGCTTCTACCAAGAAGCCGAATCGGCGGCTCATCTTTCGCATCCCAACATCGTCAATACCTACGACGTCGGGCGCGAAGGCGATACGTACTACATCGTGATGGAACTCGTCGATGGTCCATCGCTCGCCGAGATCATCGCCGACGGAGCGCTTCCCGAGCCCGTTGCTATCGATTACGCCGCGCAGATTTGCAACGGCCTCGCCTACGCACACCGCGCGGGGCTGCTGCACCGCGACATCAAACCCGCCAACATCCTGGTTACGAAGGACGACGTCGTCAAACTCTCGGACTTCGGCATCGCGCGTGCCGTCTCGCAGCAAACGATGGCACTGACCAAGCCGGGCCTGGTGATGGGGAGCGTGTACTACATCTCCCCCGAACAGGCGCAAGGTCACGAGCTGAACGAGAGTTCGGATCTCTACAGCGTCGGCATCGTCATCTATCAGATGCTCACCGGCAGCCTTCCCTACACCGGCGAATCGCCGGTCACGGTCGCGCTCAAACACATCGGCGATCCCGTCCCGATGCTCGACGGGAAGGTCCCCGGCACCTCGCCCGCACTGGCGGCGATCGTCAACAAACTGCTGCAAAAGCGTCCCGAGAACCGCTTCCGTTCCGCGAGCGAGGTCGCTACCGCGCTGCGCGAGGCGCGCGAGCGGCCGAGCGTCGCCGCCTACGAAATCTCCGACGACGCGCCGACGCAGATGATGCATACGGTACTGCCGCCGCGCCGCTCGCCGCTGCCCGACCGCGCCTACACCTCGCTCGGTGAGGAAGAAGAACGGCGCTCGCGCTTCGGCGCCGGTTTGGTTGCAACGCTCGTGCTCCTGGCGCTGGTTGCGACCGGACTCGGGTATTACGTCTTCGGCCGGCCGTTTACGCTGCCGAACGTCGCGTCGAGCGTGTCGGTCGGTGACTACAGCGGCATGACCGATACGCAGGCCGAAGCGGCGGTCGTGAACGCCGGATTGATCGCGCGCTTTTACAAGAGCGCAAGCGATACCGTTCCGGCCAATCACGTGATGCGCCAAAATCCCGTAGCGGGCACCCAGGTCGACCGCAACTCGGTGGTGGAGCTCGTGATCAGCAATGGGCTCCCGCTGATCGGCTTGCCCGACGTGCGCGGCTATAACGTGAACGACGCCGAACGTACGCTCGAGGACGACGGCTTCAAAGTCAAGCGCGACGAACGCTTCGACAACGCCGCCAAGGACAGCGTGATCGATCAGGCTCCCGCGGCGCGTTCGCAAGTGCGTCAGGGTGCAACGATCGCACTTGTCGTTTCCAAAGGGCCGCAGGCGATCGCGGCGCCGAATTTCTACAACATGTCGGTTGCCGACGCGACGGCACTCGCGCAAAAACTCGGTGTCGTGCTCGACACCTCGGAACAGACCGCCGATCCGAACGTGCCGAGCGGGTTCATCGACGCGCAAAACGTACAGGCCGGGCAGCCGCTTCAGCGCGGCCAGACGATTCGCGCGACCGTGAGCACCGGCCCGGCGAGCTACGCACAAACGATCACCGTTCCCTCGTTGGTCGGAGCGGCGTACGCGCAAGCCGTCTCGCAGCTTCAGCAACTCGGACTCCAGGTGGCGGTCACGTTTTCGACCCAGGCGGCCGGAAACGGGACCATCCTCGCGCAGGATACGGCCGCCGGCACTCGAGTCGAGAGCGGAAAGCGCGTAACGCTGACGCTCTCGGTCAACGGAGAAGTTCCCGATACCGAAGGCGACTCGCTCAGTGACGCGCAGACGACGCTCGAGGCAGACGGCTATCGCGTCGGTAACATCCAGTACACGACGAGCGAAGGCGCGAACGGACGCGTGATCGGCACCGACCCCAGCGCCGGCACGAACCTCACGCCCGGCTCGACGGTCACGCTCGTCGTCAATGGAACCGGAGAGTAATGCGGATTCTCGGCATCGATCCCGCGCTCCGCGTCACCGGATACGGCGTGATCGAGCGGCGTGGAAGAGACATCGCACTGGTCGAAGCCGGCGTGGTGACGCCGAACGTCGGATCTGCGCTCGAGCGGCGCCTGGCCGAGCTCCACGCCGGCATCACCGCGCTGCTCTCGCAAACGACCCCCGACGTGGTCGTGATCGAGGAGTTGTACACGACGTATAAGAATCCGTCGACCGCCATCTTGATGGGACATGCGCGCGGCGTCATGTGTCTGGCCAGCGCGCAGGCCGGAATTCCGGTCCAAACCTTGGGTCACGCCCGCGTCAAGCGGGCGTTGGTCGGGTCGGGCAGCGCTAGCAAGGATCAGGTCAACGCGATGGTCAGGCAGATGCTCAAGCTGCGCACCGCACCCAAGCCCAACGACGTTTCCGACGCGCTCGCGATTGCGCTGGCCTATCTCAACGTGAGCGGACATGTTCTCGCGTATTAGCGGAACCCTCGTCGAGCGCGACGGCGAGCACGTCGTGCTGGAGACCGGCGGACTCGGCTATGACGTCGTTCTTCCGCCGTGCATCGCCGAGAAGATCACGGCAGCGCCCGGCGAGCGCGTCGCGCTCGAGATCTACGCCGCCCTCAACATCGACGGAAACAGCGCTCGCGCTACCTATTACGGCTTTACCAATGCGATCGAGCGGGCGTTTTTCGAGGCGCTGATCAGCGTCGCGTCGATCGGCCCGCGCACCGCCGCGCGCGCTTTCTCGGAGCCGATGTCCGCGATCGCGAGCGCGATCGACCGCGGCGACTATGGCTACCTGCGCAAACTTCCCGGCATCGGGCAGCAGAAGGCGCGCGACATCGTGGCGAAGCTCCAGGGCAAGGTTGCGCGTTTCTTGTTGATCCGGGACGCGCCGCCCTCACCGCCGGCTGCGATGCCGGATTTTGCCGATGAGGCCCTCTCCGTGCTGCTGCAACTCGAATACAAACGTGGCGAGGCCGAAGCGATGATCCGCGAAACGCTCCAGGGCACGCCGCAAATCGCCGATGCGGAGACGCTTCTGGCGCAGATCTACCGCCGGAAAACGCCGGAGCGCTCTCCCGCATGAGCGAGGACGCGCGCCGTCCGCTCTACAGCGGCGACGATCAGTCGGCGCGGGTTCTCTCTCCCCAAGAATCACTCGAAGATGAAGTCTACGGCGCATCGCTGCGGCCGCGCACATTCGATGAATACGTCGGCCAAGAGCGCGTCGTCGAAAATTTGCGGATCGCGATCGAGGCTGCGCGCGGTCGAGGCGAACCGCTGGAACACACGCTGCTCTATGGACCGCCCGGTCTCGGTAAGACGACGCTCGCGGCGCTGGTCGCGCGAGAGATGCGCGCGAATTTTCGTCCGACCAGCGGGCCGACGCTCGAGAAGCCCAAAGATTTGGTCGGCGTTCTGACATCGCTCGAAGAAGGCGACGTCCTCTTCATCGACGAGATCCACCGCCTCGGGCGTGTCGTCGAAGAATTTCTTTATCCGGCGATGGAAGACTTCCAGATCGACTTCGTCGTCGATCGCGGGGCCTACGCCAAGACGCTCAAGCTTCCGCTCAAACATTTCACGCTGATCGGGGCGACGACGCGCGCCGGCATGCTCACCGCTCCGCTGCGCGACCGTTTCGGCATCGTTCACCATCTCGACTTCTACGAACCGGACGAACTGGAACGGATCGTCACGCGCTCGGCGCGATTGCTCGGCGCGCAAATCGACGGATCCGGCGCTCGTACGATCGCCGAGCGCAGTCGCGGCACGCCGCGCGTCGCGAACCGCCTGCTGCGGCGCGTGCGGGACTTCGCCGACGTGCGGGCAAACGGAATCATCACCAACGCGGTCGCGGCCGACGCGCTCGCGCGCGAGGGCGTCGACCAGCTCGGTCTCGACCGCATAGATCGCGCATTCTTGACCGCGCTGATCGAATCGTACCGCGGCGGCCCGGCGGGAATCGCGGCGATCGCCGCCACGTTGAACGACGACGTTCAGACGCTGGAAGACGTGGTTGAACCCTATCTGCTCAAGGCCGGCTTCGTGGTGCGCACGGCAAGCGGACGCAAGGCAACGCAGGCGGCGTACCGGCATTTGGGCATCATCGCACCGGCCCAGGAGAACCGCCTGCTGTGATCACGCGCCGCGCGTTCGTTTGTGCCGCACTCGCGGCGGCCGCAACGGCCCGCGCACGCGCCGACGAATTCGATCCGGCAATGAACGCGAACGCGCAGGAGCTGCGCGTGTTGCTCGGTCCCGGCGTGGTACGGAGCGCATCTCCGGGCAGCTTTGCCTTCAACGGGCAGACCTATCGCGGCACGTATTCACGCCTTCCCGGTGGATCGATCGTGAATACGCTGCGTCTCGAAGAGTATCTGTACAGCGTCGTGCCGCGCGAGATGACACCCGGATGGCCGGATGCCGCGCTGCAAGCTCAAGCGATCTGCGCCCGCACCTATGTGCTGCAGCGCAGCAATCCGGCGCGAGGCTACGACGTCGTTCCGTCCGAACTCGATCAAGTCTACGGCGGCGTCGCACAGGAGAGTCCGGCTGCCCGCGCCGCGGTCGATGCAAGCGCCGGACTGGTCTTACGGTATGGTGCGAACTTCGCGCGCGTCATGTACAGTTCGTGCTGCGGCGGGCATACGGAGTCGGCGAGCGACGCCTGGGGCGGGGCGCCGATCCCGTATCTCGGCGGCGTCGTCTGCACGACGTGTACGGATTCGCCCTATTATCGCTGGAATCGTACGCTGGATCTGACCTCCGTCGCATCGGCGTTCGCGAACGAAATCGCGCCGCTCGGATCGTTGCAGTCGCTGAGCGAAGGAACGCGCGACCCCAGCGGCAGAGCACGAACGATCGTGCTCGCAGGTACGGATTGGTCGCTTCCCGTCAAGGGCAGCACGTTCCGATTGCGCATTGGTCCGCGCGTGCTGCCGAGTCTGCTCATTACGAAATTCGAACCCGCAGCAGAAGCAGCTGGGCACATCGCCATCGAAGGCGGTGGGTTAGGGCACGGGGTCGGGATGTGCCAGTGGGGTGCGCGAGGTCTCGCACTGCGAGGCGCCCAGCCTGCCGAGATTCTGAATTCTTATTTTCCGGGAACCGATATCGACCATGACTGAAGGCCAGCCCAATCGCCCGGACGGCGGTGAGAGCGAGAGCGACAAGCGCTTTGCGCTGCGGCTGCGCAAATATATCGACGTCGTCGTCGAAGATCCGCTCTCCTCGATGCTCTTTCGCGGAGCGGTGGCCGACATCTCACCGACCGGCATGCGCGTGATCGCAGATCAATATCTGCCCGTCGGCACCAAATATACGTTCACGATGAAACGCAATCCGTTCCTCACGTTGCGAGGTCAGGTACGGTGGATTCGCGCTTTCCAGGGCGATACGTACCAAGTCGGCGTGCTGATCGTCGACGCCACCGAAGAGGAACGTAAGCGCTTGACCAATTTCCTCGAGATCGAACGAGCGCGCCTGACCGGCGGCTAGTCTCCTCCAGCGCATGGACTCCTCCAGAGCTTCCCTAACCTGCGCGTACGATTTCGAGCTTCCCGCGGAACTGATCGCCCAGCGTCCGGCCGAGCAGCGCGACGCGAGCCGGCTGATGGTACTATCCCGCGACCGCATCGAGCACAAGATCTTCTCCGATCTGCCTTCGCTGCTCCATCCAAACGACGTGCTGGTGCTCAATCGTACGCGCGTCATCGCTGCGCGCTTGTGGGGACGTCGAGCCGGAAGCGGCGGAACGGTCGAGGTGCTGCTGCTGCATCCCGCCGAGTCGATGCGTTACGATCCGCGCGCCACCCGCTGGCTCGCGCTGGTGCGCCCCGCGCGCCGTTTGCGCCTGGAGTCCGCGATTCTCTTCGATGCGCGCACCCGCGCCCGCGTCGTCGCCGCGCACGACGAGGGTCTGCGTGAGCTCGAGTTCGAACTCGACGAGCCCTTCGAGCAGTTCTTGTCACGCGCAGGCCGTTTGCCGCTGCCGCCCTACATTCACAACGACACCGACGAAGCGCAAGAACGCTACCAAACCGTCTTCGCACGCGAACCGGGCAGCGTCGCCGCCCCGACCGCATCGCTGCACTTCACGCCCGAATTGCTGCAACGGATCGAGCGCGGCGGGGTATCGATCGCCGAACTGACGCTCGACGTCGGCCTCGGGACGTTCCGCCCGCTCAAGAGTGCGCGTCTGGACGAGCACACGATGCACGCCGAGCGCTATACGATTCCGCCGCTCGCGCTCGAAACGATCGAGCGAGCTCGCTCGCGCGGCGGCCGCGTGATCGCTGCAGGTACGACGGTCGTGCGCGCGCTGGAAGGTAGCGCCGCCGTCCACGGGGGATTGGTCGCGGAAGAGGCCTCGACCGCGCTCTTCATCCGGCCGGGTTTCGACTTTCGTGTGGTCGACGCCATAATCACGAACTTTCATCTGCCGCGCTCGACACTGCTGGTGCTGGTCAGCGCGTTTGCCGGCCGGGAGCGCGTCCTGGAAGCCTATCGCGAGGCGATCGAGCAGCGGTATCGATTCTTTTCCTTCGGCGATGCGATGTTCATCGAAGGTCCCCCGCTGCGAGGATGAGCAGGGGAAAGGATGAGCGCGGCCTCGGCCCGCACACAGGCTCCCTAGGATGAGATACGTCACGTACGACGAGCCGGGCGACCCCTCGGTGTTGCGCGTCGCGCAAATGCCTGCCCCGGTTCCACGCATCGGTGAAGTCTTGATCGAGACGGAAGCGGCGGGCGTGAGCCGGGCGGACACGCTGCAGCGGCGCGGAAACTATCCGCCGCCCAAAAGCGCGTCGCCGATTCTCGGGCTGGAGGTCAGCGGCACGATCGCGCAGTTGGGTGCCGACGTCGACGAATACGCGGTCGGCGATCGCGTCGTGGCACTCTGCAACGGCGGCGGCTATGGCGAATTCGTCGCCGTCCCGGTCGGGCAAGTGCTTCCGCTTCCGGCGCAATGGTCGTTCGTCGAGGGCGCGACGCTGCCCGAAAATGCGTTTACGGTCTACGACAACCTCCTCGTGCGCGCGCACCTGGCCGAGGGTGAAATCGTGCTCGTACACGGCGGCACGAGCGGGATAGGAACGATGGCAATCATGTTCGCCCGTGCCGTGGGCGCGCGCGCCATCGCGACCGCCGGCTCCGAGACCAAGTGCCGCGCCGCACTCGAGATCGGCGCGGAAGCGGCAATCGATTACCGCAGCGTCGATTTCGTCGAAGAGGTTCTCGAGTACACCGCCAAGCGCGGCGTCGACGTGGTGCTCGACATCATCGGAGGCGACTACGTCAACCGCGATCTTCGGACCCTCGCGACCGAGGGCCGCATCGCGTGCATCGCCACCGCCGGCGGCTCGGAGTCCGCGATCGATCTGCGCTACCTGTTGCAACGCCGGGCAACGATTTTGGGGTCGAGCCTGCGGCCCAGGACCGATGCCGAAAAAGCAGCCATCGCAGCGGGCTTGCGAGCGAAGATCTGGCCCCTGCTCGGTGCGCGCGATCCGATCGTGCCGGTCGTCGATTCGGTCTTCACGTTCTCGCAGGCGGCCGAAGCACACGCTCGGCTCGAATCGAGCGTGCATATCGGAAAGATCGTGCTCGTTCCCGATATCTAAGGAAGTGCCGGTGAAACGAGCAGCGCAGGCGGGCGCCCGCCCCTTCTCGAAGCGCGCCGTTGCAGCTAACGTTTAGGTACGCGTTTTACAACGGGTAGCATTCAAAAGCTAGAAACGGGGTTTTTGATCCACATGAACGCTCAAGTGGCGACAAAGCAATACACGCCCAAAAAGTGGGATCTCTCGGGGTTGCAAGGTATCTCGGACGACACCCTGCAGATTCATTTCGGTCTCTACGAAGGCTACGTGAAGAATACGAACCTTTTGAACGAGCGGCTGACCGAGCTGCGGAGCGGCGGCAAGAACAGCGGCGCCGATCCCGCCTTTGCCGAACTCGTGCGACGTTTGGGGTGGGAGTTCAACGGCATGAGGCTGCACGAATATTATTTCGACAACCTCACCAAGAATCCGAAGGCGGCGCCCGGCGGCGGGCGTCTGTACGAACTCGCCGGCATGAGCTTCGGCTCGTTCGAGAATTGGAGGAAAGATTTTGCCGCGATCGGCGCGATGCGCGGCGTGGGCTGGGCGATCGCCTTCCAAGATCAAAACGCGAACCAGCTGGTCAACATCTGGATCGGCGACCACAACATCAACGAGCTCGCCGGCTGCGAGCCGGTTATCGTGATGGATTTGTGGGAGCACGCGTTTCTGCGCGACTACAAGCCCGCCGACAAAGGCAAATACATCGAAGCCTTTCTCGCCCACGTCGACTGGGGCGTCTGCGAATCCCGCTTGACCGCTTAGTCCATCTCTTCGTCACCAGAGTCCTCATTTGCCGCTAGCAAACTTCGGACTCTGGTTCCTCGATCTGAACAAAGCGGACAGCGGGATCAAATCGGCTGTGGAATGGCCATGATGGTGTGCGGATGCGTGTACCAAACCAAACCCGGCGGTGCGTTGCGCTGGGCGCGCACGTATTTGCGCAACGTGTAGTCGATCGGCACCTTGGCGCTGCTCCGGGCTTTGGAGTAGAACGCGGCAAGCGAGGCGGCACGGTCGAGATCGGTCTGCGGCGGTTCGCTTCGATCGTGCCGCTGGAGGATGACGTGCGCGCCGGGAATGTTCTGGGCGTGAAACCACCAATCGTCAGGCCGCGCGACGCGGAAGGTGAGATCGGCGTTTTCGCTGGGCGAGCGGCCGACCAGGATGCGTGAACCGCTCGAAGTTTGCACTTCGAGCGGCGCGCGTTTGCGGCGCGGGGCCGTGGCACGGCTGCGGCGCGTCCGCGGATCCAACTGCGTAACCGCCTCCTCGACGTCGCCGAGATCTCCGTCTTCGGCGCGCTCGGCTTCCCACCGAAGCTGATCGACCGCCTCCAGCGCAGCGTGCAGCACGCGAGCGCGCTCGTCCAAGTGCGCAAGCGACGCGCCGAGCTTTTTGTAGCGCGCGAAAAGCGCGGCTGCCTCGGCTTTTGCCTCCTCTTGCTCCAACGCGCTTCCCTCGTGGAGTCCGGCGTATATCGCCTCTCCGCGCGCGCGCAGCGCGTCGCGATCCGCGGCCGCGCGCTGCTTTTCGGCAACCGCATGGAGCTCGCGCCGGATTTTGCTTTCGCGCGCGTCCAGCCGCTTGATCAGGACATTGCGCCGGTCTTGTGCGCGGCGGCTCTCGCCGGCCCGAACCCGATCGGCGCGGTGGGCACTCAAGTACTCGAGGACGCTTTCGTGCCGAGCGATGCTTTCCGGACCGATCGGGCGATCGCGCGCGGGCAGCGGCGGAAGGGCATAGGATTGCCCGACTTCGACCGCACGCGTGGTGTTCTCGGCGAGCGAAAATTCTTTTGCCGCGGCGACGATGCGCTCTTTTCGCACCAGCACGATATTACCGAAGCGCGGCACCAGCTCGACGTAGAGGTCGCTCTCGTCGCCGACGCCGAAGCGCGAGCGCGTGCCGAACGTGAGGCGCAGCAGCCGGTCGCCTTTTCGCGCCGAAGCGCGCAGCAGCCTGCTGCCGCGCAAGGCCGCGCCGGTCGCGCGAATGAATCCTGGTTCGCCCTCGATCGCGAGCGGGACATCTTCGAGGGTGACGAGCGGAGGCGTCGCAAAAATATCGATGCAGAGCGTGTGCTCCGACCCGCGCGACCAAAGCACGAGCGCGGTTCGCCCGTCGGGCAGCCGTCCCACATCGCGAACCTTTGATCCCGCGAAACGCGCGTCGATTTCAGCCGCGAGCCGAGCGATCAGCTCCGGGTCGGTGCGCAGGCTCGCCATCGGTCTAAGGCGCTACACGCGCGTTTCGAGCCGCATCTCGATGCCGCCGATCCAACCCGCAACCAGGTTGTAGAGCGCGCCGCCGATGAGCCCGTAGAGAAAGCCGCCGATGAAGAGCAGCACGCCGTAGAAGATCGGGAAAAGCACGATACTGATTGCACCGAAGTTCGGCATGCCGTATCCGCCGAACGCCGAGCCGGCAGTCGACGCAGCGAGCCCTGCGATCAAGCCGGCGATGATGCCGAACAGCGCGTAGAGGACGCCGAGCATCAGCGCGAGCTGGATGACGTTGAGGGAACGGATACGCGTGGTCGTGGTGGCGTCGATCATGATACCGTCCTTTGCTGCAAGCTGTCTCGAAGCTCTCGTTTGAGCACTTTCCCGCTCGGACCCAGCGGAAATGCATCGACGAAATGCACGTACCGCGGGTATTTATAGCGCGCGAGGTGCTCTTGTGACCAAACGATGATCGCCTCGTCGCTGACGTTTGCGCCTTCGTCGCTGCGCACGATGACGGCGACCACCTCCTCACCGTGCGTTTCGTGCGGCACGCCGAGCACTGCCACCTGTTTGACGGCGGGGTGGCGCATCAAGACTTCCTCGACCTCGCGCGGGTACACGTTGTACCCGCCGCGGATGATCATGTCTTTCTTGCGATCGACGATCGTGATGAAGCCCTGCACATCTTTCGTTCCGAGATCGCCGGAACGGAACCAGCCCTCCACGATCGCCGCGCGCGTCGCCTCCGCGTTGTTCAGATAGCCCTTGAACACGCAGTGTCCCCGAATCACGATCTCGCCGAGTTCGCCTGCGCCAAGCAGCTCGATGCGATCGTCGACGTCGGCTTTGGCGATATCCAGCTCGACGCCCCAGATTCCGCGGCCGACCGTGCCGGGCTTACGTCCGAAATCACGCTGGTTGAAGCTCGCAACCGGCGAGGTTTCCGAGAGCCCATATCCCTCGTAGATCGGAACGCCGAAGGCGCGTTCGAAGGACTCGAGCACGACCAGCGGAAGCGATGCGCCGCCGCTGACGGCGCTGCGCAGCGGCGGCCGCTCGACCCGCGCGTTCGCGGCTTCGAGCAACCCGATGTACATCGTGGGCACGCCGGCAAAGACCGTCACGCCATGCGCAAGCATCAGATCGAGGGCGGTCTTGCCGTCGAAGCGCGGCATCAGCACGAGCGACGCGCCGGCGCGGAACGCGGCGTTCATCACCACCGTTTGTCCGAATGCATGGAAGAGGGGAAGGCAGGCGAGGAACACGTCCTCGGCAACGACGTAGAAGAGATCGTTCACGCAGGCCGCGGCGTTGAGCACGATGTTGGCTTGCGAGAGGACCGCGCCTTTGGGCCGTCCGGTCGTCCCGCTGGTGTAGAGAATAACGGCGTCGTCGGCGGCGTCGCGCTGCAGCAGCGAAGGAACCGGCGCATCCTGCGGCAGCGCCGCCTCGAAGACCGTCACGCCGGCCAGCGCAGCGCCGGCCGTCCCGTTCCCGCTCAGCGGGCCGCCGCAGACCAGGACCTTGGCGCCGGCGTCGGCGAGGATGTAGCCGATCTCCTCGGGCGTCAGGAGCGCGTGGACGGGCACCACGACCGCGCCCAACGCCAGCACCCCGTAGTAAGCGCGCGGAAAGTCCACCGTATTGAGCAGCAGGATCCCGACCCGGTCGCCCGGTCCTACGCCCAGGGCACGCAGGTGGGCGGCGTAGCGCCGGGCATCCTCCCAGAGCCGTGCGTAGGTTATGGTCTCCGACCCGGTGACGAGGGCGGCGCGGGCCGGATGGCGCAATGCGCTCTCGGCAAGAATGGATGCTAAAGAGAGTGACGACATGGACCAGGTGGCCTCCCTATCGGCTGGGAACTCTTCCGGCTTCGTTCCTCGAGGATTTCGCGTGATCACCGGCCCGGGACTCCTGTTCGTCGTTTCCGGGCCGTCGGGTGCGGGCAAAGACACCCTTGTCGATGCCCTGCGCGATCGTCTTCCGCGCTTCCGGTATTCGGTCTCGGCAACGACGCGCGATCCGCGTCCGGGCGAGCGTGAGGGCGAGCATTATTTCTTCGTGACGCGGGAGGCCTTTGAGGCGCGCCAAGCGGCGGGCGGGTTCTTGGAGTGGCGGGAGTACAACGGGAACCTCTACGGAACGCCGGGGGATTTCATGGAAGCAACGCTTGCCCAAGGGTACGACGTGATCATGAAACCCGAGGTCAACGGGGCGCTCGCCGTCAAGGCAGCCTACCCCGACGCGGTGTTGATCTTTCTCGTGCCCGACCGCTTCTCGCAGCTGCGCGAGCGGCTGCTCGCGCGAAGGACCGAAACCAACGAGGAGATCGCGCGGCGTCTCGAGATCGCGCATCAGGAGATGAAGTTCATCCGGCAATTCGATTACATCGTGATCAACGAACAGGGAAAGCCGGACCAGGCCACGGCGGATCTGTTGGCGATCGTGCAAGCCGAACGCTTCCGGATTCACCGCTACAGCGACGATTCGCTTGCGGACGTCGAACACAACTAGCAAACGCAAACGTATTCTTAGCATCTTTGAAGAACATTGGGGAAAATTTGAGTAAAACTGTATTCGGCGACCTCGACGCGCTGCTCAAGCACGCGGATTCGAAGTTCAGCCTCGTCAACATCGTGACCAAACGCGCACGCCAGTTGAACAACTGGATCCGCATCCAACAGCTCCCGTTTTCGGACCGGCGCGAATTCTTCGCCAGCGAACCGCTGGTCGTCGACAAAGAAGAAATCAATCCCAATAAGCCGGTCTCGATCGCGCTCGACGAAATCGCCGAGGGCGTGATCGGTTACCATCGGACCAAAGAAGGCATTAAATAGTCCCCCGGTGGGGTAACTACTGGATGCCTCCTTGGTCAAGGCTCAAAAGAGACGCATATGTGTGGAATAGTCGGCTATATCGGCGAGCAGGACAGCGTACCGATCATCCTCGAGTCGCTGGGCCGGCTCGAGTACCGGGGGTATGACTCGGCCGGTATCGCCGTCATCGACGAAGCGGGTGCGCTCACCGGCTCCAAGGCCGAGGGAAAGCTCTCGCGCCTGGCCGAGCGCCTCAAGAACGGCAGCCGCATTTCCGGACGGGTCGGCGTCGGTCATACCCGGTGGGCGACGCATGGCCGGCCGAACGACGCCAACGCGCATCCGCACATGGACTGCACCGGCACGATCGCGGTCGTCCACAACGGCATCATCGAAAATTATGCCGCACTGCGCGGCCGGCTGATCGAACTCGGTCACGTCTTCAAGAGCGAGACCGACACGGAAGTGATCGCGCATCTGATCGAGATGCACGACGACGGCGATCTCGAAACCGCGGTGCGTAAGACGCTGGCCGAACTGGTCGGCGCCTACGCGTTGGGCGTCATCTCCAGCGACGATCCGCAACGGCTGATTTTCGCGCGTAACGGCGCGAGCCCGCTGGTCGTCGGGATCGGCGAGGGCGAGATGTACGTCGCCTCGGATACGCCGGCCATTCTCCCGTACACCCGGCGCGAGATCATCCTGCAGGAAGGCGAAATGGTGGTGGTTGGGCGTGACGGCTACGCGCTCAAACGCTACGACGGCACCCCGGTGACGCGCGACGTCATCACCATCACCTGGGACGCGACCTCGGCGGAGAAGAGCGGCTACAAGCATTTCATGCTCAAGGAGATCTTCGAGCAGCCCAACGTCATCAAGGAAACGATGGCCGGACGCATCGACGAAGACGGCGCGGTCCATCTCGCAAGCGAAATCGGCGCCATCGACGACCGCCGGCTGCGCGAAATTTCGAAGATCGCGATCACCGGCTGCGGCACCGCGTATCACGCCGGGATGGTCGGCATGTATCTGCTGCGTTCGCTCGTCAAGCTTCCGGTCGAGATGGAGCTGGCAAGCGAGTTTCGCTACGGCGACCCCGTGATCGATCCGACCGCGTTGGTCATCGCGATGTCGCAGTCGGGCGAGACCGCCGACACGATCGAAGCGGTTCGCATCGCGAAAGAAGCGGGAACCAGCATCCTGGGCATCTGCAACGTGCTCGGCTCGCACCTCAGCCGCATCGCGGACGGCACGCTCTATACGCGCGGCGGTCCGGAAATCGGCGTCGCCGCGACCAAAACCTACGTCTCGCAGGTAACGGCGATGACGCTCTTCGCGCTCTACCTTGCGAAAATGCGCGGTACGGTCGGCGAGCGGCGCCTGCTGGAGATCGGTGCCAATACGAAATTACTGCCGGCAGCCGTCGACGTCGTGCTGAACACCTCCGACTACATTCGCGACGTGGCGCGCAAGATTCGCAAGATGCGCAGCTGCCTCTTCATCGGGCGCTACATCAACTTCCCGACCGCGCTCGAAGGCGCGCTCAAGCTCAAGGAGATCAGCTACATCCACGCCGAGGGCTACGCCGCGGGCGAGATGAAGCACGGGCCGATCGCCCTGCTCGATACCGAGACGCCGGTGATCGGCATCATGACCGACGGCCGCGTGCGCGAGAAGATCTTCTCGAACCTGATGGAGTCCAAGGCGCGGGAAGCCCCGATCGTCGTCGTCGCGAACCACGGCGACGAAGAAGCGCGCTCGGTCGCCGATTACGTCTTCTGGGTGCCCAAAGTCGACGAACTGCTCTCGCCGATCGTCAACGTGATTCCGCTGCAGCTGCTCGCGTATCACATCGCCGACATCGAAGGCAAAGACGTCGATCAGCCGCGCAATCTCGCGAAAACGGTCACGGTCGAATAGCGCGACGGTTCAGGGCTTGAACGTCAGCGGTAATCGTTTGCTCGTAAGGCCCACGTGGAACTCGAGTTCGCACGAGCCCGAGGAGGCAATTTCACGATTACGGCTCCTCCGGCTTCACGATCACGTTGACGGTGGCGAAGTGCGACTCGCTCTGGAACTTGATGACGCAGTTCCCGGCGTTCTGCGCGCGAACGTCGATCGTCAGGGTCGTGAACTTGCCGGATTCCGACCTGTTGATGGCCGTAGCCTTGAGGATGTCGTTGCGCGAGCCCGCCGTCGTAAAGCAGGTGGACGACGCTAAGACAACGTGCGAACTCGCCGCGCTGGCGCTCACTTTCCCGAAGACTTTGCCGCCGATTTCCAGCGTCAGCGTCGCCGGCGAGACGGAGATCACCGCCGCCCGGGCGCTGATGGGAAAACATGCGACCGCCGCAACCAATACGGCGAAGATTCGCTTCATGACGTTCCTCCGTTCGCAGCAAACGAACACTAGGGGAAACGGATCGACCAGGCGGTTTGTTTCCCCGAGGGCGGAATGCCTGCGCGGTCTGCCAAAGGTAGCGGAATATGACGCGAAGCGACGGGCGAACTCCCGACCAATTGCGCCCCATCACGATCGAAACCGGATTCTTGAAATACGCGGAGGGAAGCGCGCTCATCAGCGTCGGCAATACCCGCGTCTTGTGTGCCGCCAGCATCGAAGAACGCGTGCCGCAATGGCTCAAGGGCAAGGGCCTGGGCTGGGTGAGTGCGGAGTACGCAATGCTTCCGCGCGCGACCCAGGAGCGCACGCAACGCGAGGCGGCCAAGGGACGCGTCGGCGGCCGGACGCACGAGATTCAGCGCATCATTGGGCGCGCGCTGCGGGCCGTGACCGACACCGCCAAGCTCGGTGAACGAACCGTGTGGATCGACTGCGACGTGCTCCAGGCCGACGGCGGCACGCGCACCGCTTCGGTCACCGGCGCCTATGTCGCGCTTGCACTCGCGCTCCGGGCGCTCCCCGATTTCGGCGGCGCAAAGTGGCCGTTGACCGGCATGGTCGCCGCGATCAGCGTCGGCATCGTCAACGGCATGGCGATGCTCGATCTCGCCTACGAGGAGGACAGCGCCGCGCATACCGACATGAACGTCTTCATGACCGATGCCGGCAAATTCGTCGAGTTGCAGGGGACGGCCGAGGCGATGCCCTTCGATCGCGCGCAGCTCGATCGTCTGCTGGCGCTGGCTGAAATGGGGATTCGCGAGCTGTTCGAAAAACAGCGGCATGCGCTTGGGAGCACCGGTGGCTGACGACGCCTTCGCCGCGTTGGTCGCGCATGTCGGCAACTTTCACATCACGGATCGAGCAATGCGCCGCGCGCACGATGCAGCGCAACGGGCTCTTGCGAGCGGTTCGATTCAGCCGAAGCAGCGGGCCGAGTACGTGGAGGCGGTGCGCCGGTACTTCGCCGGGTTCGAACGCGAGGCGCGCGAACATCTGCGCGACGTGGATCGGCGCCTCGAACATCTCAACCAGGTGCGCTTCAACCTGACCGCCGAACGCGGCGTCGCCGTCAAGCGGATTGAAGCGACTCGCGAGATTCTCGCCGAAGTCGAAACGATGGAGCACGCTCCGTGAAGGTCTTGGACCAAGTCGGCCGCGCGACGATCGAATTTTTCGAATATGCCGGCGGCATCGTGATCCTCGCGAGCGATTCGCTGGGTTTCCTCGGGCGGCTCCGCATTCGATTCATCGAGACGATCAACCAATGCTACCTACTCGGGTTCCAATCGCTCTCGATCGTGCTCTTGACCTCGCTCTTCACCGGCATGGTGATCTCGCTCGAATCGGCCCAGCAAGCGGTGCAGTACGGCTTCGGAAGCCTGGTCGGAAGCGCGGTCACGTACACAGCCGTTCGTGAACTCGGACCGATGCTCACCGCGGTCGTCGTCGCCGGTCGCGCCGGCGCTGCAATCGCGGCCGAATTGGGATCGATGGTCGTGACCGAGCAAATCGAGGCGTTGACCTCGATGGGCTTGGAGGTGGCGCGCTTTCTCGTGTTGCCGCGGCTGCTGGCAATGCTCGTCATGCTGCCGCTGCTCACGATCTTCGCCGACGTCATCTCGATCGGCGGTGGCATGTGGATTGCACAAGTCTACGCCCACATCTCGCCGGATTCGTTCATCTCCTCCGCGCGTCAGGCGATCGGCTTCGAGGACGTCGTCAAAGGCCTGTTCAAGTCCCTGGTATTCGCGATGATCATCGCATTGGTCGGCGCCTATCAGGGACTTTCGGCTCGCGGAGGTGCAGCCGGCGTCGGCGTCTCGACCACCGGCTCGGTGGTCATCTCGATCATTCTGATTTTCATCTCGAACTTCATACTATCGTTTATCTTGTTCGGCGGTCATTGAGCGCCGTGCCGAACGTGATCGCGCGGCTCGACGACGTGAGCATGAGCTACGGGGACCGTCTCATCCTCAAGAACTGCAGCCTCGACGTGGTTGAGGGAGCCATCACCTGCATCATCGGTCTCTCCGGAGCCGGGAAATCCACGATCGTGCGGCTCCTCGACGGTTTGCGCAAACCCGACACCGGCCACGTCTATGTCGGCGGGCTTGATATTTGCCACATGCACGAATCGGAGCTGAACGAGGTGCGGCGTACGATCAGCTTGGCGTTTCAGGGCGCAGCACTGCTCGACAGCCTGACGGTCGGTGAGAACGTCGCGCTGCCGCTGCGCGAGCGCCCCCCTCACCGAACCGATGCCGAGATTCGCAAGACCGTCGAAGACGCGCTCGACTCCGTTGGGCTGAGCGGCACCTACGACTCCATGCCGAGCGAGCTCTCCGGCGGTATGCTCAAGCGCGCGGGTTTTGCGCGCGCCATCGTCACCCGCCCTCAGCTCATCCTCTACGACGAACCGACGACCGGGCTCGATCCGATCGTCACCCATCTCATCACCGACACGATCGTTCGCCTGCGCCAGCGCTACGGCGGCAGCGCGGTCGTCATCTCGCACGATCTCGAGTCGATTTACATGATGTCCGACTACGTCGCGATGCTCTTCGAAGGCGCGATCATCGCTTACGGCACCGTCGACGACATCAAGCGCTCGACGAACCCCATCGTACAGCAGTTTATCGCCGGCAGTGAAGTCGGCCCGATACCCATTTAAATGGCGCTTCGCCCCAGGCTCCGCGCCCCCCACTTCGTGGGGCCCCCGGACCATGGCGCGCGCACGATCTCGGCTTGCGCTTCATTCCCCGAGGGCGCGCCGAACGAGCCCCCTCGTCGCTGCGAAGGTCCATCGGGACTACAGACGAGCAAATCCACGAGGCCATGACGGGCCGAGCAGAGTAACAGGGCGATAATGAGTCGGCAAGCACAGGTGGGGGCATTCGCGTTACTCGCGTTACTGTTGCTGTTCGCCGTGTTCTACGTGATCACGGATTTCGGAACACGGCACACCGGGTACCGCATCGGCGTGCACTTCCAAAGCGCGGCCGGACTTCACTCGGGTGCGTTGGTCTACTTTAGCGGTGTGACCGTCGGGTCGGTCGATTCGATCACGCTCTTGGCCGACAATACCGTCGACGTGATCCTGGCGATCAACCGCGACGTCGATATCCCGCGCGAATCGAGATTCCTGATACAAGCACCGCTGACCGGTGATCCCAACCTCATCATCGTGCCGCCGGTTCCGCATCCGAGCGGCGTGTTCGGCGCGCCGCGAGAAACCGCACGAATGATACCGCTCGAGCGGCGCGTGCTGCCGATCGATCAGCAGCCCGAAGGACAGAACACGGCGACGATCGCCGACTTGCTGCAGCAGGGACAGGGCGAGGTCGTGAAGTTGGACGCGATGCTCGACGAGCTTTCGAAACGCGAACCCAAGCTGCTCGACACCTTGCAATCGACGCTGACGAACGCCGACGAATTGACGGCATCGATGAAAACGGCGATCGGCTCGCTCTCGGCCCAGCTCCAAAGCAGCCTCGGCGAAGCGAGCGCCAATCTGGTCGCGCTCACCGGAACGCTCAACGACACGACGCAGCTCAATTCGCACCGCATCACCGACATCTTGGTGCAGTTCCAGCAAACCTCGCATGCGCTCAACACCTCGATGGCCTCGCTCGAGTCGATGGTTACCGATCCGGCCCTGCATACGAGCGTGCTTGCGACGACCAAAAACATCGCCGACACGACGGAGAACATCGCGGGTATCACCCACGATCTGCGCAGCATCACCTCCGATCCCCAAACGCAGGCCGAACTGAAGAACACGGTCGCCAACCTCGATGCGACCATGCAGCGAGCAAACTCGCTCCTCGGCGCTCTCGGTGGAACCAGCCGCGTTTACGGTGTCGACGAGGGCGCCACGCCCTATCCTCTGCCGACCATGCCGGCATCCGCTGTGCCCGGGGCAAACGCCTCGCCCGCGCCGCTGGGCACACCGCTTCCCACCGCGGCGTCGCTGCATCTGCGGAACCGGCTCACAAGGATCGCGAGCAACCTGATCTCGATTCAACTGCGCATGAGTGAACTATCCGCGCAGAAGGTGTGCTGCCCGAATGGGCTCTACAGCAGCGACCGCGGGCCGCAAACCGATCTCGACGCGACGCTGCTGCCGAATTCCTCGACGAGCCTCTTCGTGGGCGCCAACGACATCGGATACCACACGACGACCAATCTCGCCCTCCTCCATTCCTTGAACGATGACACGCGAGTGGGCGGCGGTATCCTCTACTCGCAGCTCGGCCTCATCGGCCAATACAACGCCGGCGTCTTCGGTTTGGATACGCGGTTTTACGATCCGCGCCGGCCGCAACTCGATATCTACGGCAACCTGCACCTGACGCGCAATCTCGAACTTTTCTACGGCGAACGCGCCATCAATCACGCCGAGCGCCGCTTCTCGTACGGGCTGCAGACCCAATTCCCCTGATGGAGGCAGAGCGGCTGAAGATCGGCATCATCGGGGCGGGCTCGATGGGCACGCTGTTCGGGTATCATCTCGCGACGACGTCGGACGTCACCGTGCTCGATGCCAACGCGCAGACGAGCGCGGCCATCTCTGCACGCGGATTGCAGATCAACGACGAGGCTCCGCGTCGCGTACGCGTCGCTTCGAATGCGCGCGAGCTCTTCGATTCGCAGATGCTGCTGCTCTTTGTCAAAGCCGTTGATACGCTGCGAGCGCTCCGCCCGTTCGCGGGCGAGCTCAATCCGGCCACGCCGGTGATCTCGCTACAGAACGGCGTGGGCAACGAAGACGCGATCAAAACCGCCCTCGGCGGCGCCGTGCCGGTGGTGCTCGGCGTTACGACCGAATCCTCGACCACGGTCGCGTCCGGACACGTGCGCAGCTCGGTAAACGGCAACACGCTGATCGGCGCGACCTCGGCCGCACCGGCGACGGCACGCATGATCGCCGAGTTGCTGACGCGATCGGGTCTGCGCGCTTCGGTCGTCTATGATATTCGCCCGCACCTGTGGGGCAAGCTGATCGCCAATGCCGCGATCAACGCGATCTCGGCCCTCCTCGATTGTGAAACCGGTGAGATTCCGCGCAGCCCCAACGCGGCCCATTTGGCCGAGTCGTTGGCAGAAGAAGCAGCCGCCGTCGCGGCCGCACTGAAGATCAATCTGCCGTTCGTCAGCCCGTGGCAATACGTCACCCAGGTGATCGAAATCGGCGCCGACTCGAAGAGCTCGATGGCGTTCGACCTCGAGTCCGGACATCCGAGCGAGATCGATCACATCAACGGCGCGGTCGTGGCGTTCGGCCGGCGCACCGGCGTCGCGACGCCGTACAACGACGCGATGGTGCGCCTGATCAAAGCGAAGGAAGCGCAGCTCGCGCGCAAGCGCGAATGAGCGTGTCACTGCTCGCGGAGCTCGCCGCGATCTGCGGCCCGGGCGGTGTGCTTACCGAACAACGCGATCTCGAACCCTACCTCACCGATTGGCGCGGCGTCTTTCACGGCGCTGCTCTCGCGGTGGTGCGCCCGGCGGATACGACGGCAGTCGCGGCGTGCGTACGTGCCGCTCGCGCGGCGGGCGCGGCGATCGTCCCGCAAGGGGGCAACACCGGGCTCGCGGCCGGCGCGACACCGCTCGATCTCGACCGTGCGGTCGTTCTCAGCCTTTCGCGAATGCGCAACGTGCGGTGGCTCGATGCGCTCGGCTTCACGATCGCCCTCGACGCCGGCTGCGTCTTGGCCGACGTACAAGGCGCCGCCGATTCGGCCGGACGCTTCTTTCCGCTCTCGCTTGCGGCCGAGGGAAGCGCGCAGATCGGCGGCCTGATCGCGACCAACGCCGGCGGAACGGCGGTACTGCGCTACGGCTCGATGCGCGCGCTCGTGCTCGGGCTCGAAGTGGTGCTCGCCGACGGTCGCATCGCCGACGGGATGCGGGCGCTGCGCAAAGACAATGCCGGTTACGATTGGAAGCAGCTGTTCATCGGCAGTGAAGGAACGCTCGGCGTTATCACCGGCGCGGTGTTGCGTCTGTTCGCGCGGCCGGCGCACCGCGCAACCGCGCTGCTCGGAATCGATTCTCCCGAAAACGCGGTCGCCGCATTTGCCGAGGTGCAAGAGGCGCTCGGGGAGGCGCTCGTGGGCTGCGAGCTTTTCAGCGAGCTCGCCGTCGGATTGCGTCTTGCTTACGCGCCGGAACTGGTTCGGCCGCTCGCACCGCACCCGTGGTATCTGCTCGTGGAAGCGGCATCGAGCCTCCCCGGACTGCGCGAAGGGGCCGAGCAGGCGCTGGCGCTGGTCACCGAACGCGGGTACGCGAGCGCCGGCGTCATGGCCGAGAGCAGCGCGCAGGCGCTGGCATTGTGGGAGTGGCGCGAGAGCATCGCCGAAAACGAACGCCGCACGGGACCGAGCGCCAAGCACGATGTCAGCGTTGCGGTCTCGGCAATTCCGTCGTTTCTCGCGCGCGCCCACGACGCCGTCGGGCGCAATCATCCCGAAGCGCGCGTGCTCGCGTTCGGGCACGTCGGCGACGGGAACATCCATTTCAACGTGCTCCTCGGTCCCGGCGACTGCGCCGAGGCCGTCAATCACACCGTTCATTCGGTCGTGCGGGACTTCGACGGCAGCATCACCGCCGAGCACGGCGTCGGCCGCTATCGCCGCGAGGAACTCGCGCTGCAGCGCGGCCCGGTCGAAATGGAACTGATGCGCGCGGTCAAGCGCGCGATCGATCCCGCGGACGCGATGAACCCCGGCGCCGTGCTCGCGAGCGATTAAGCCGGCGGCACACAGAGCGCGGCATTCATCGCCGCCAGAACCTCCGGGCTCTCGGCGGCGCCGGACGGGCGCACGTAGAGAATCGTGACCGCGCGCTCGCCTTCCAAGGCGAAGCCGTCCTCGACGATCGCTTTCGGCGAGCGGAACGTCGCCAAACCCGCTTGTCCGGGACAATTCGGAAATGGAACGCTCTGAACGAAGCGTGTTCCGGCATTCTTCAGCACGATGTCGATCGTTTGCTGCGAAGCCAGATCCTTGAGCGAGCCGTTGAACGCGGCGCTCGTCATCGTATAGCGCTCTTGCTCCGCGCCCGAGCCGTTCACCCACGTCGTGCCGTTCGCTTTCGTCCAGCCCTGCGGCCCACCCGAGGCGTGCGAACAGCCGAGCACGATCAGCACGACCGCACTCGAAATACACCGGCGCGCAGCTTTCATCCGCTTACGCCTGTGGGGTGAGGCGCAACAGCCGGACCGCGCCGCGCTTACTCTCGAGATCGAGTCCAAAGGCGCCTCCGCCGTCGACGGGAGCATCGATGGTCTCGTTGTTTCCATGCGAGGTTCCACGCAAACCAAAATCGGTGAAGAGCGTTCCGTCGTCGGTGTGCATGCGGGCGTGAAACGCGTCGGTTTCGCGGACGTAGACGGTCACGTCGCCGTTCCGGGTGCGAAAGTGCAGCGTCCCCGGCCAATGCGTCGCGCCCATCGTTACGTCGACGTCGCCGTTCTGCGTGCTGGCCTGCGCGTAGCCGGTAATCATGACGTTCACGTCGCCCGTTCCGGCGTGAACGACGACGTTACCGCTGATCGAGGTCACGTTCACGTTCCCGCGCTTCGACTCGACGACGAGATTGACGCCCTCGGGTACGCGCACCAGCAGGTTTGCCAGCGTACCCGACGCGTCGATCGTGACGCCTTTGCCGCTCGGGCGGATCTGCGGCGGCGCCGGTAGGGGCGAGGCCGTCGGCAAAGCGCTCGCAACCACGGTGAAGCGATCGGACGGATCGCCTTCGGCGGGTGCGTATGCGTTGAGTACTCCGTTCGCGATGCGAACGGTCATCGTGGCGCCGGGCTTGAGGACGCCGACCGTCGTCGAATAGGATACGGGCTGGGCTTCGCATGCGACAAAAGCCAGAAGAAGAAGCGGAGCAAAGCGTTTCACGCTAGCGGTCTTCGCGATCGCGAAGATGATGCTCCTCGTAGCTGCGGCGCACGTGTTCCATCGTCATCTCCGCATAGATCTGCGTCGTCTGGATGCTTTCATGCCCGAGAAACTCTTTGATCGTCATCAGGTCGACGCCGCTTTGATGCAGATGCGTCGCTACCGAGTGACGCATCGTGTGCGGCGTCACCTTGCCCTCCAAGCCGCTGAGCCGCACGTAGATCGCAAAGACGCGTCCGAGCTGTTGGTAACTGAGCCGCCGGCGCTGTTTGCTCACGAAGAGCGCGCCGTCCTCGCAGCGCGGTCGAACGCGCAAATAGGCTTCGAGCGCGGCAGCCGTCGCATGGTTGAAGAACACCGTTCGCTGTTTGTTGCCCTTCCCGATCACGCGGATCGTGCGATCCTCGAAGTTCACGTCGCTCACGTTGATGCCGACCAGTTCGGCGCGGCGCATCCCGCTCGCATAGAGCAGCTCCAGGATCGCGATGTCGCGGCGCCAGCGCAACTCCGGCTCACCGGCTGCCGGCCGCGTCCCGAGCAGCCGCATCACGTCGCGGAACGGCAATGCTTTGGGGAGCCGTTTGGGCAGGCGAATATTCGGAACGTCGGCGGCCGGGTTGTCCGCGCGAATGCCTTCACGCTTCAGGTAGGCGTAGAATCGCCGCAGCACCGCCAGCTTGCGCCGGATTGCGGCCGGCGAAAAATCGAGCCGGCTCAAATGCATGACGAACTGCCGGACCGAGGACTGGGTCGCGCGTTTGAGCGCATCGCCGAACGGCCCACGGTACGGCGTCCCGTCGGCGCCGGTGATGTCCCGTTCTTGCAAAAACGCGCCGAAGATTTCGACGTCGCGGGTATATTCGCGCACGGTGCGTTCGCCGCGCCGCAATTCCAGCGTGAGCTGCGAGCCGAACTCTGCCACCAGCGGATCCGCGGTGGCGGAGGTCCGCCGCCGCCCATCCGTCTCGGCTGTGCGTAAAGGCCGTGAATTATCCACCGCGCACCTTCTCCCAAGCCTGCGTAACTAGCGCAAATATTGGTTTGTGCTAATTAGCGGAAGATCGCGCCGTTCCTCTGTGGAGGCGCTGTGGATAAGAGCATCGGCGGGTATGCTGGACCTCGTGGCTCTTCTAGGCTGGCCGGTGATTCTTATTTCGGTGATCGCCATCGCCGGGATGATCTTTTGGCCGCGGCGCGCACAGGAGTGGATCTGGGCGGCCGGCGGGGCGGCGCTGCTGGTTTTGCTCGGTGCGATCTCGCCCACGCAGGCGTTAGCCGCCGTGATGCGCGGCAGGGACGTGTACGCCTTTCTCGTCGGCATCATGGCTCTGGCGGAACTGGCGAGGCACGAACGGCTCTTCGATTGGCTCGCCACCCGCGTCCTGGACGCGGCCGGCGGCTCGCAGCGCCGGCTCTTTACCCTCGTCTATCTGCTCGGCGCCGGCGTGACCGCGTTGCTTTGCAACGACACCACCGCGATCGTGCTGACGCCGGCGATCAGCGCTGCACTCGTGCGCACGGATGCCGACCCGTCGCCCTATCTCTTCGCGTGCGCGTTCGTGGCGAACGCGGCTTCCTTCATTTTTCCGATCTCCAATCCGGCCAATCTCGTGGTCTTCGGTCCGCACCTACCTGCGCTGCACGTGTGGCTCGCAGACTTTGCACTCGCTTCGCTCGCCGCGATCATCGTCACGTACTTCGGATTGCGCTTGTTCTTCCGTGCGGATTTGCAGAGCGCGTACCGCGTGCGCGCGCAACCCGCGCCGCTGCCGGCCGCCGCCGCGCTAAGTGGCGCCGCGATCGGGATCGCGGCCCTCGCGCTGGTCATCGCCGCGACGTTACGCCTCGACGTCGGCATTACCGCGCTCGCCGGCGCGATCGCTTGCGCGGCCGTCGTCTCGCTGCGCGAGCGCGGGGTCCTCGCGTTCGTAGCGCGGCACGTGGCGTGGCAAATCGTTCCGCTGGTCGCCGGGTTGTTCGTCATCGTTGCCGCACTCGATCGTGCCGGCGTGATCGACCTCCTGCGTCTCTTCTTCCATCACGCACAATCACTGGGCTACGGTCCGGGTAATCTACTCTCCGCGCTTCTTCTCACGGCAGCGGACAATGTGTTCAACAATCTTCCGGTCGCGCTCGCGAGCGGATTTGCGCTGCAATCCGCACCGGTGTCGCCGGCGATTGCACATGCCGCGCTGGTGGCCGTCGATCTTGGGCCGAACGTCTCAGTAACCGGATCGCTCGCTACGATGCTTTGGCTGATCGCTTTGCGGCGCGAGGGCTTCCGTGTGCGGCCGGTCGTATTTCTCGGCATCGGCTTGGCCATAACACTCCCCGCGATGGCGCTGGCCGTGCTGCTCGTTCGCTAAACCCTCTCCATGCGCTCATCCCCCTGGGAATCGAACGGTAACTCCTCGACCCAGTCTCGGGTGAGGAACAGCCAAAACGCGAGTCCCGCATACGGCCCGTATGGTTTGAAATCGCGTACGATGCTCTTGTCGGAAGCGCGCTTCTTCTTCGTCAGCCGCAAATACTTCGGCCGCGTCGACGAGTCGAGGATCAACCGACGATGATAGCCGAGGAGTTGCATGATGTGCGCCGCCGCGTACGGCCCGATGCCGGGCAGCTCGAGCAGCGCTTCTTCCACCGCGGCTTCTCGCGCTTCGTCGCGTAGCGTGTGCGGCAGCATCGCTTCGAGATCGAGACGGCCCGCGTTCACGTCGCGCGCGATCGCGCGCACGTAGGGTCCGCGATACCCCATGCGCGCGACGCCGGCGAACCACTTTGCCGGTGTCGCGGCAAGGAGCGCCGCATCCGGAAACGCTCCGCCGCCGAGATCGACCAGCGCGCTCACCATGCGGCGCGTCGCGCTCCACGCGCAGTTGGTCGTGCAGATCGTCTTGATCACGTCTTCGAACACGGTCGGACTGGCGATCAAGCGGCCTGCTCCGACCGCCCACGCCAGGCGCGGGTCGTTCGCGATCATCGCATAGAACGGCGAGAGATCCTGATCGAGTCGAAAGACGCGGCGCGTAATACGCTGCGCTGCGTGAAGATCCGCGGCGCTTGCACGGCCGCCGCCCAGCTCGGCAACGAGATTCTCCCCGTCCGCCGAGAATTTCAGGGAACGCGTGCGCCCGCCGATCGACACCGTCAGCGTGTAGGTGTTGTTCGTTTCATCGATCGCACCGGGCGGCAGAAACGGCAGCCCGTGCGAGTAAAGCGTGCGGACGAACGAAATGGGTTCGCCGCCCGCACCAAGCAGGGGCGTTACGAAACGTATGAGACGTTTACCGCGAAGCCGGCCGCCTCAGCTCGCATCAGGACGCCGTAGACGGCATCGAGTTCGTCCTCGATCGCGGATATCTCGCGCGCGCTCACGCGAAAGCGCGACGCGTTGTTCCAGAGCAGTGCGCGCGCACGCTCGAGCGCGGTACGCAGCCGTTGCGGCGTTGCTTCGAGCACCGGCCAGTCGAGCTCGCCCTGCGCCGGCACGATGCGCCATCCGGCTCCCGAGAGCGCCGGCACGTCGTCGTCGGCGTCGAACGCGTGGGGAATCGCGGCCAAGACGTCGACGGCTTCCTGATCCGCCCGCGAGAGGGGCAGCTCCATCTCGGCCAGCCGAATGATGTAGCGGAAAAAGGAGGAATTGCCTACGGTATACGCACCGGCAGCGGAGATGACGCTGACGTGGACGAGTTCGAGGTCGGGCTGGCCGTGGGGACCGCGCATGGAAGCCTTATCGGGCAAGGCCAAACGGAATTCCTGGCAGCGCGAAGAACCCGGGGCAAAGCTTACGACGGTCGTGCGGAGGTATCGTGAAAAAACGTCTCAAGGTGGCGGTTACCGGCGCCGCGGGTCAGATCGGCTACCAGCTGATCTTCCGCATCGCCAACGGTGAAATGTTCGGTCCCCAGATCGAGCTCGACCTGCACCTGCTCGAGATCGAGCAGGCCCTGGGCACGCTTCGGGGCACGCTGATGGAGCTCGAGGACTGCGCCTTCCCGCTGCTGCGAAACGTCCAGTACGGCTCAAACTCCGACGCGATGATGCGCGACGTCGATTGGGCGATTCTCGTCGGCGCCGTCCCGCGTAAAGGTGACATGCAGCGTTCCGAGCTGCTGCGCGTCAACGGCAAGATCTTCACCGAGCAGGGGCGCGCGATCGAGAACAACGCTGCCGACGACGTGCGCGTGTTCGTCGTAGGTAACCCATGCAACACGAACTGCCTGATCGCGATGAACAACGCGCCCAGCGTACCGAGGGACCGCTTCTTCGCGATGACGACGCTCGATGAATTGCGGGCTCGCGCCCAGCTCGCGAAAAAAGCCAGCGTCGACGTCTCGGAGATCTCGCAGATGATCATCTGGGGAAATCACTCGGCAACGCAGTTCCCGGATTTCGCGCACGCGAAAATCGGCGGGCGCCCCGTTCCGGAGGTCATCGACGACGAGGAATGGCTCGAGCACAAGTTCATCTCGACCGTGCAGAACCGTGGAACGCAAGTCATTCAGGCTCGCTTGGCATCCTCGGCAGCCTCGGCTGCGCACGCAACCGTGACCGGCGTCTACCGCCTCACGCACGACACGCCCGCCGGTGAAGTCTACTCGGTCGCGCGCTACTCGAACGGAGAGTACGGAATCGATCCGGGCTTGATCTTTTCATATCCCTCGCGCACCGAAAAAGGCGTCTCGCGGATCGTCGAAGGATTCGATTTCGACGCGTTTGGGCGCCGGATGCTCGAGAAGACGCAAGAGGAATTGCGCAAAGAGCGCGACGCGTGTATCGAGTTAGGGCTCATTCCCACCGGCGAGCAGGCGGCGCAAGCCGTCTCCTAGATTCCGCCGACCGGGTTATCTCTCGAGGTTGAAGTCGAGATCGAGCTCGTCCGCGATGCGTTTGAGCCCGTCCCAGACTTTCGCGTGCACCGGAACGCCGTACTGCCGGTGGTATGCCGCTTTGAGGATCTCGGGTTCTCCCGCGACCATGATGCGTTGCGCGCCGCGCGCGACCGCGCTGTCCTTGAAGTAGCGCAGCTCGACGTCCATGTCTTCTTTGAACTCGGCCACGTCGCGGAATCCGTCGACGCGGAACGCGCCGAACCAATGCGAGATCGCGCCCTTCTTCGTTTCGTCGGCAAAAGGCAGCGTCGGACCGAAGCAGCCGCCGGAAAGAACGCCGCACAAAATGTCGGCCAGCAAGCCCAAGCCGTACCCCTTGTGGCCGCCGCCTTCCATGCCGAAACCGCCCAACGGCAAGAGCGCGCCGCGCAGCGCTTCGTCGGGATCGGCAGTCATATTGCCCTGCTCGTCGATCGCCCATCCCGGTTCCAGCTCTTTGTCCTTGCGCTTGTACACCTCGATCTTGCCCTTCGGAACCGTCGTCGTCGCGAAGTCGAGCACGAACGAGGGCTCGTTGCCGGCGGGCACCGCAAACGCAAACGGGTTGGTTCCGAGCGTGACCTCACGCCCGAACGTCGCGGCCGCGTATTTGACGGAGTTCGTCGCCGACATGCCGATCATGTCGTGCTCGAGCGCCATCATCGCATAATATCCGGCAATGCCGTAGTGGTTCGAGTTGCGCACCCCACCAAAAGCTGAACCGAATTCCTGCGCCTTGGCAATGACCGATTCCATTGCCATCTTCGAGACCGGATGGCCCAGGCCGTTATCGGCGTCGAAGACGATCGACGTCTTGCTTTCGCGAACGACGCGATAGTTCGGCTGCGGGTTCAGATGGCCGCTGCGGATACGCGCGACGTAATACGACTCCAAACGCGCGACGCCGTGCGATTCGATGCCGCGCAGGTCCGCCTCCACCAGAACGTCGGCGGTCACTTCCGCGTGAGCACGCGCCACGCCGGACCGCTCGAGCACGTCGACGATAAAATGCTTCAGTTTCTCTTCGGTCGTGAGAAAGTATTTCGAGGTGACGGCGTTACGCAAAAAGAGCCTCCGAGTGTAACCGGGATTCGCGCAGGAGAACGTACGCCCATGCCTGCCTTCCGGTCTACCGGAAAGGTCGGAGCGGTCGGCGAACCGCTCGGCACATGAGGCGGTCGAAATTCTACTGCGTCGCCGACGACGGATCGTTCCGGGTCTGCGCTCGCGGCTTCGACGTCTTGCGCACCCCGCGAATCAACAAGGGCACGGCCTTTACCGAGCGGGAACGCGAGGAGCTTGGTCTGGTTGGACTGCTGCCGCCGGCCGTGCTTACGCTCGACCAGCAGGCCGAGCGCGCCTACGAGCTGTTCGTGAAACAGGCGGATGACCTGGCGAGGAACACCTTTTTGACCGCGATGCGCGATCGCAACGAGACGCTCTTCTTCCATCTCTTGGCCTCGCACCTCGCCGAGATGCTGCCCGTCATCTACACACCGACCGTCGGCCTTGCGATTCAGCAATACAGCCACCAATTCCGTAGACCGCGCGGCGTCTTTCTCTCGATCGACCGGCCCGGCGAAATCGAAAGCGCACTGCGCAACAACGAAGCCGGCGACGAACCGGACGATGTCGATCTCATCGTTGCGACCGACGCGGAAGCGATTCTCGGCATCGGCGACTGGGGCGTCGGCGGCATCGATATCTGCATCGGCAAACTCGCGGTGTATACCGCTGCCGCCGGCATCGATCCGTCGCGCACGATTCCGGTCATGCTCGACGTCGGAACCGACCGGCAGTCGCTGCTCGACGATCCGCTCTATCTCGGCTATCGCAATCGCCGCGTTCGCGGCGAGCGCTACCGCGCGTTCATCGACGCTTACGTCACGACCGCCTTGCGCGTGTATCCCAACGCCCTGCTGCATTGGGAAGACCTCGGGGCAAGCAATGCTCGCTACGTACTCAATGCCTACCGTTCATCGGTCTGCACGTTCAACGACGATATCCAGGGCACGGCATCGATCGTGCTCGCCGCGGTCGCAGCCGCTCTCAAGGTTGTGCGCGGACGGCTACGCGACCAACGCTTCCTCATTTTCGGAGCCGGCACGGCAGGTTGCGGAATCGCCGATCTCATCGTGGAGGCGATGACCGGCGAAGGACTCTCACGCGAGGAAGCCACGCGCCGCTTCTGGTGCGTCGACCGCGACGGCTTGCTGCTCGAGAACATGTCCGCCCTGCGCGACTTCCAGCGACCGTATGCGCGGCCGGCTGACGAAGTCGCAGGCTGGGAACGTGACCCCGAACGCGGCATTACGTTGGCCGAGGTCGTGCGCCGCGTCGAGCCGACGGTTCTGGCCGGCGCGTCCGGCGTCACCGGCGCCTTCGATGAAGCGGTCGTCCGTCAGCTCGCGCGCGGGACGCCTCGTCCCATCATTCTGCCGCTTTCCAATCCGACCGCACTAGCCGAGGCGCAGCCGGCCGACCTGATCGCGTGGAGCGACGGAAAAGCGCTGGTCGCGACCGGAAGTCCGTTCGCGCCCGTGGTCTACGGCGGTTCGACCTACGAAATCGCCCAAGCGAACAACGCCATGATCTTCCCGGGCCTGGGCTTAGGAACGATCGTAACGCGAGCTCAGCTGATCAGCGACGGCATGTTCGTCGCGGCCGCCGCTGCGATCGCCGACATGGTCGACGTCTCGCAGTTGGGAGCCCCGATTCTTCCGCCGATGGAGCGCCTGCGCGAGGTTTCGGCGCGCGTTGCAGCCGCCGTTGCTGCTGCGGCGTTGCGCGAGGGACTCGCGCGCGTCGTTCCGGAGGACGTCGAAAGCGCCATTCATACCGCGATGTGGCAGCCGCGCTACGCCGGCATCGAAGCCGTATGATGACGGGCTACGAGGCGTGCGTCCGGTGCGGGCTTTGTTTACCGGCGTGCCCGACGTATCTGGAGACGATGACCGAGACGTCAGGCCCTCGCGGCCGCATTAGCCTGATCAAGGCCGCCGACGAGGGCGAACTCGATCTGCTCAGCCCGGGTTTCGTCGAGCAGATGTCGCAGTGTCTGGACTGCCGCGCTTGCGAAGCCGTCTGTCCCTCGGGCGTTCCCTATGGCTCGATGCTCGAAGAGATGCGTGCGCGCATCCGACACGCAAGCGCCGCGACCCAGCCGGTGCGCGTTCGCTGGAGCCGGGCGATTCTGCTCGATTGGCTCTTCGCCAGACCCGCGCGCTTGCGCATGGCGGCGTCGATGCTGCGGTTCGCCCAGCATAGTGGTCTTTCCGCGCTGGCCGGATTTTTCGGATTACGCGAACTGGCACGGCTGGCGCCGCCTATTCCCGGCCGGTTTTTCGTGCCGGACGATCAACAGTACACCGTCTCGAACGCCGCCGGCACGGCGATGCTGCACGCGGGATGCGTCATGCACGTCGCCTTCCCGCGCGTGCACGAGGCTACGATTCGCATGCTAAACCGCGCGCGCTTATCGGTCGTGGTTCCGCGCGTCCAGGGCTGTTGCGGCGCGATCGCGGTGCACGCAGGTGACGACGCCTTAGCGCGCGAGCTGGCTCGCGTCAACGTCGCCGCGTTCGAACGCAGCGGCGCGGACGTGTACGTCGTCAACGCTGCCGGTTGCGGCAGTACGCTCAAGGAATACGAACGGCTCCTGCACGACGACCCGGCCTGGCGCGAGCGCGCGGCAGCGTTCGCGGCGCGCGTGCGCGACGTCACCGAAGTCCTCGACGCGATGGAACTGCAGCCACCGCGCGGACGGATCGACGCACGCGTGACCTATCAAGAGCCCTGTCACCTGGTGCACGCGCAACGGGTCAGTGCGGCGCCGCGTAGACTGCTCGCGAAAATTCCCGGACTGCGCCTGATCGAGATGGCCGAGAGCGCGCTATGCTGCGGCAGCGCCGGGATTTACAACCTGACCGAACCCGAGATGGCATCGCGCTTGCAAGCGCGCAAGACAGCCAACATCAAAGCCACCGGTGCCGACATCGTCGCGACCGCGAACCCCGGGTGTGCACTGCAGGTCGCAGCCGGTTTGCGCGAGGCAGGCCTTCGGGCCGAGGTAAAGCACATCGTCGAGCTTCTCGACGAGGCGTACTCTACACCGTAGCCGTTAGCCGCGAGCGATCCGCGACCGCGTCTTCGAGCGTCGCATAGACCGGAAAAACGCGGATCAGACCGGTGATCGTGAGCAAGCGCGCGATCGCACCGTTTCCCACCGCCAATCGAATCGCCCCGCCTTTTTCAATCGCCCGGCGATGGCCGCCGATCAACGCACCAAGGCCCGTCGAGTCGAGATATTCGAGCTTGGTCAAATCGACGATGATATCGTGCTTGTCACCACCCGCCGCTTCGACCAGTGCGGCCCGTACGCTCGGCGAAGTTGCCAAATCCAAGCAACCACGCAACCGATAGATCACGGTTTCGCCGTGATTCTCGGTGGTGATATCGATACTGAGTTGCTCGCCCATCATACCGGTGTTCTTCCTATCTACCCGTGATACTCGCGCCATTGCACGATCGAGTCGCCTTCACGCCGAACGAGCGCGCACCCGGCGCGCGTGCGCCACGTGCCGTCGTTGTTGGTTGCAAACGTATACGAAACCGCAGCGCGATCGCCTTCAACGATCACGTCGTCGATTTCGAATCGCCATGCGGGACCGTCGCGAAAAAAGCGCGCGAAGTGTGCCAAGATCGCATCGCGGCCGAGCAGCGGCTCGCGGCCTGATTCATGGTAAAGGCCCTCTTGAGCGAAGAACGCGCAAGCTCGCAATGCATCGTTTGCTTGCCAGGCGCCGACGAGTTCCTCGATCAGCTCGCGGAATGTCACGAGTCTACCGTTGCCGGTCCCTTGCTAAACCTTTCGCTCCCGTCGTTCCAGCGATAGGCTCGCTCCGGGGTGAGGTGAACGCCGCCGATCCAGCGGTCGATCGGCTGTACGGCAAGCCAGTCCTCGCCGCCGGCAAGAGTCGAACGGCCAAGCGCGGTCAGTTCGAAGGTCTCGTTCTCGATCCGGGCCAGCGGCGCGGGTTCGCTTTGCAAGTCGTGCACGATCGCGGCGAACGCGAGGTCGCCCAAGAACGGCGCTTCTTCGCGCGCCTGTGCGCGCGTGAAGAGTTCGTCGATACGGGCAGGTCCCTGCGCGATCGCCGCGAGGGCTTGGCGCTGCGAGCGCGACAGCCCGTCGCTGCTCCAGGGATACTCCTCGCACAGCCGCCGCAACGCGGCGCGCATGAACGGCAGCCCGGCGGCATCGCGTTGGCTCTGCAGCAGCAGACCGGCGGGATCTTCGGCGCGCAGCGCGTCCCAGGCGAGGTGCGCCGCATCGTAGATCGCGGTGGTGACGGTCCGGCGGCGAGGATAGAGCGCAAGGAGTTCGTCGACGGTCATGCTGCCCAAATATGCGTCGCTCTGCACCACGCTCACCCGGCCCGGTTCGAGTGCAAGCGCGTCCAGCTCGACCAGAATCTGCAGCATTTGAAGTTGGTCGTAAAGATCGTGCTCGAACCAGAGGATGACTTCGCGGAATTCCTCGGCACGATGCAGCACCGCATCACGCGTCGCGAGCTCATGCAACAGCTTGATCGGGTTTCCGAAGTTGCGCGAAGCCAGGTACTCCCCGCGGATTCGGCTCAGCTCCTCGAGCGTGGAGACCGCCGGCACCGGGCCTTCGTGCAGCCCATCGCGCCACGGCAGGTGCGTCCCCACGATGCCGGCCTTCTTGAACAAATACACGACCGTGTCGCCGTTGGTAACGTGCAGCGTAGCGGCTTGCCGCGAACCCATATCGAATGGGCGGTTCATGGCAGGAGTGAAATTTCATCCCGGCAGCCGGCGCGACGAACCCGACGCACGCGACCGCCGGTTCCGGCCAAGCATCGCGCGCCTTCCGCGTGCGGTCGATCTCTCGGCCTGGTGCGGTGAGGTCTATCAGCAGCGCCACATCCAAAGCTGCAGCGCCAACGCGCTCGCCTCGACCTTCACGTTGATCGCGAACCGCGACCGCCGGCCGATTCCGGGCCCCTCTCGCCTCTTCATGTATTTCAACGCGCGCAAAGCCAAGCGCCAGCAGCAAACCGATTGCGGTACGACCCTGCGCACCGCGATCAAGGCAGCCGCGCGCTTCGGCGCGTGCCCCGAACGGATGTGGCGCTACCTCGATGCGAACGTGCTCGCGACGCCGCCGCACCCGTGCTACGCGCACGCGCACGTGCGCCCCGCGTCCTACCGCCGCATCGCGCGCAATCTCGACGATCTCTACGCAGCCCTCGCGCAGCGAAACCCGTTCGTCTTCGGCGTCGAAGCGTACGTGGAGACCTTCAGCGAAGCCGCGCACACGGGCGTGCTGCGCCTGCCGCGCCCGAGCGATCGCCCGATAACCGGACACGCCCTGATCTGCGTCGGCTACGATCGCGCGAAGAAACGATTCCTGGCGCGCAATTCACTTGGGAAGCGCTTCGCCGACGACGGCTTCTTCTGGATACCGGAAGCCTATTTCATCGACCGGTCGCTCACGTTCGATTTCTGGATCGTGAGCGCCATCGCCACCGAAGACTAACGCGCCGGCGGCAAAACCGGGTGATGATCGGGATACGGAGGCGGATAGTAACGCGGCAGCGGATGCTCGCGCAGCATCCGCATCGCGGTTGCGACCGCGGCTTCGAGTTGCGGGTCGTGTCCCTCGCGCACGAGCTTGGGATCCTCTTCCACCTCGACGTTCGGGGAAACGCCGTGGTTCTCGACCTCCCAGTGCCCGTGTAATCCGCCGATCGCGATCCGCGGCGCGGTCACGGAACCGCCGTCCATCAGCGCCGGATATCCGCCGATGCCGACCAGTCCGCCCCAGGTGCGCACACCGACCAGCGGTCCGAGTCCGGCCTTCTTGAAGAGCCAGGGCATCGCATCGCCGCCCGAACCGGCGTACTCGTTGATGATCATGACCTTGGGTCCGAAGACGGCCAGCGGTGGATCGAGATACGGCTCGCCGTCGCGTCCGACGATGATCGCGCGCGGCTTGCGGCTGAGCACGTCGAGCACGTAATCCGCGATTTGTCCGCCGTGATTGTAGCGCTCGTCGAGGATGATGCCCTCTTTGTTCACCTGCGCGAAGAAGTACCGGTTGAAATTCGTGAACCCGCCGTACGCCGTGTCGGGCATATAGACGTAGCCGAGTTTGCCGCCGCTGAGCTTATCGACCAAACGGCGATTGTCTTCGATCCAATTCAGGTTGCGAAGCGCGTGATCGTTGGCCAGCGGCACGACGGTCACGTTGCGCGCACCGGTTCCGTCGGGATTTGGGCCGACCGTGATCGTGGTTTGCTTGCCGGCGGTTTCCTCGAAGTACGCGGAAACCCCGCGATCGGCGTAGATCGGTTTACCGTTGACCGCGAGCAGATACTCACCCACGTGCACGTTGACGCCGGGTTGGGTGAGCGGCGCCAAGAGCGTCGGATTCCAATTCTCGCCGCTGTAGATCCTGGCAAAACGGAAACGGCCGTGATCGACGCTGTAGTCCGCGCCCAAGAGCCCGACCGTGACGTGATCGGTCTGCGGCGGCGCCCCGGCGCGGACGAAGAGATGGCCCACCGAGAGATAGCTGATCATCTCTTGGGTCAGCAAGGTAAAATCGGATCGCGAGGCAAGGCCCGGCACGAACACCGCGAAGCGCTTCTCGGCCGCGGCGAGATCGAGTCCGTGATAGTGCGGATCGTAGTACCAATCACGCTCGATACGCCATGTCTCGCGATACATCTGCGCCCACTCTTCGCGCGGCACGGAATAGACTTCGAGTGCGCTCGTGGCCAGCGTTCCCGTCCCGGCGGGAACCGGTGCCTGCGTCGGAACGATCGCCCATTGCTGCGCAAAGATCCCTCGTCCGAGCAGCATCTTCTTCCCGTCGAACGAGACGTCGAAGGCCGAAACGCCGCTGGCAAACGGTACGACTTTGCGCGAGATGTTGTCGTAGCGCACGATTTCCGCGGTCGGCGGAAGCGGTACGACGCTGGCCAGCGGCACGGCCGCGAGAAAAATCGTATCGGGGCCGGCTGACTCGAGCCCAGCGTAATTGGCTTGTGGAATCGGAAGCGCGACGATGCGCTGATCGATCGCGTCGAAATCGATCGGCGTGAACCTCGGCCGCCTCGCCTCGGGCTTGGCCGGCTGCGCTGCCGTCTTCGGAGGCGCGGGCATCGCCTCGGGTTCGTCGCTCGTGACATGCTCTTCGTCGGTTTGCAGCGCGACCGGCGAGGGATCGGTTTTGTGCAAAACCACCGCATAGACGAAACTGGTCGTCGGGTGCTCGTCGGACTCCATGTCGAGCGTGTACGCCGTGAATCCCGTGTTCGTACTGGCGAGGAAGTACAGGTACTTCCCGTTCTTGTCGAAGGCCGGATTGGTGGAATCGCTCATACCGTCGGTGATCTGGTACTCGTGATGCTCCTGCGTATCGTAGACGTCGATCGCGTGCAGGAAATTCGGCAATTGCTTTTGGTAGGCCAGATAGCGGCTATCGGGTGACCAGACCTCCTCGAACGGGTTCGGCGCGAAATCTTCGTGCAGAATCCCCGCGACCTTGACCGGCTGGGGGTGCGCTTGCGTCAGATCGAGGTAATACAGTCCGCCGTGCTTGTCGGAATAGGCGATCTTCTTACTGTCCGGCGACCACGTCGGGGTGTAATAGAACGACGGATACGGCTCGAGTTTGTACACGCGCTCGGGCTGCAATCCGAGCTGATCCTTCAGACGCAGCGTGTACTCGCCGCTCGCGTCGGAAAAGTATGCGATCCACTTCCCGTCGGGCGACCAGGCCGGATCGCGCTCTTCGATTCCGGGGGTTTGCGTAATGTTACGGACCGAACCGTTCTCGGCCGGCACGGTCAAAATGTCGCCGTGCGCCTCGAACACCGCGCGAACGCCGGTAGGCGAAACCGCGGCGTTCGCTATTCGGCCGGCAACGTTTACCCAGTGCGGGCGAAGGTCGGGCATCTCGTCGGCGATCCTGATATCCACTTTGCGATCGTCGCCGGTTGCCGGATCGTAGAGATGGATCGAATCGAACTTCGAGTAGACGATTTCGCCGTCATTGGCCGACGCCGAGATGACGTCGAAGCCGCGCGGGTTCGGCACCAGTTCCTTGACGTCGTGCGTGCGCAGATCGTAGTCCCAGAGCGTGTAATGCCCGCTGCGATCGGAGACATAGTAGATCTTCTCTCCGATCCACATTGGATAGCGGTCGTTCTCGCCGTTGCGCGGAATCGGCACGACCGACGAATCGCTCATCCGCGCGATCCAGATCGGCGTCGTCTGACCGCCGCGGTAGCCTTGCCAGAACGGCTCCCACTGATTGTTCGGTACGTACGCAAAGTGGGTGCCGTCGGCCGAGAACGAACCTTCGGTCGCATCGGGCAGCGGCAGCATCGTCGCAATGCCGCCGTTCTTCGAAATCTCGTAGGGTTGGGTCGAGTCGTTCGGGCTGTTCCGTCCCGAGACGAAGATGATCTTGCTGCCGTCGGGCGTCCAGCCGATCACGTTGTCCAGCCCGGGATGATAGGTGAGACGCGTCGGTTCGCCGCCCGACGCAGGAACCGTGTAGACGTTCGTGCTGCCGTCATAATTGGAACTGAACGCGATCGTCGAACCGTCGGGTGAGAAATATGGCGAGCCCGACGCGCCGAAGCCGGTCACGACGCGATGCGCCGCGCCGCCGTCGCGCGAGACCGTCCAGATGTCGCCGCCGTAGACGAAGGCGATCTGGGTCCGGCTCACGGTGGGACTCTGCAAAAGCAACGGCGGATCAGCGGCGCGTGCGGGCACAAAAGAAACGCCCAACAGCAATGCCGCGAGTGCGAACGTACGTGCAATCGACATACGCGCGCTTTGCGCTTTTCGGATTAACGTCCCTTTATGTCTCGATTACGGCACCGTCGAGCCGAGTGCGCTTGCAACGGGGCCGCCGTTACCCGCCGTTACCGTGACGCCGTTCACCGTTCCGCCGTAGTTGAAGACCGGCGTCGCATCGGAGCCGCCGTTACCGCCGCCGTCGGATGCACCGGCCCCGCCTGCCGCGGTGCAGCCGCCGGCGCCGCTGTTGAAGGTGACCAGTGTCCCCGCATTCACGAAGATTGCTGGTCCCGCTGCCGCCCCACCGCCGCCACCGCCCGGGGAACCGCCGTTACCCCCAGCGACGGCGGGCGAAAGGCTGCCTCCTGAGGCGCCCACGCCGCTCGTTCCACCTGAACCGTTCGCGGTGCCGCCGCCTTCGCCGCCGCCACCACCTCCGCCGCCGGCGCCGCCGCTCGCCCCGAGTCCGCCGTTCCCGCCGTTTCCCGCGCCGCAAGTGCATGTGTCGCCCGAGCCGCCTTCGCCGCCGCCGCCACCGCCGCCGCCAAAACCACCTAAGCCCCCGTTCCCGCCGTCGGCACCGCTCCCGGCGGCGGAGCCGTACGAGCTGCCACCCGCGCCGCCGCCGCCGCCGCCCGCACCAAAGGCGCCATTCCCGCCGTCGCCGCCGGCAAAGCCGTTCACATCCACAGCCGTCCCCGTCCCGCCCTCGCCTCCGCCGCCGCCGCCGCACCCGCTAGCGGCTCCGCTCTGTCCCTGGCCACCCACTTGCCCGGACGCGGAGGTGCCACCCGTGCTGCCACCGCTGCAGCTATCGAAACCGACACCGCCGTTGCCGCCGGCGGAAACCGTGTTCGCGCCTGCGCCGAGGAGCCCGCCGCCACCGCCGCCGCCACTAGAACCATAGCCGCCGACGCCGGCCAACCCGCCTCCGCCGCTGGCGCCGAAGTTTCCGCCACCGCCACTCGCGGCCTTGCCGCCCGCACCCCCAGTAGCGCTGTCGGCGGAGAAGTAGTCGTTGATCAGACTGACATCGGCGCTCGCGGAGTCGACGAAAAGGCCTGCGCCCAGTCCCGCGCCGCCGCCGCTACCTCCGCCGCCGTTGGTGACGGCTCCGGCACCACCGATTGCCGCAGCGTTTTCGATTTCCAAATTCGCGAGGACGACGGTGCCGCTCTCGGCCCAAAATGCGCGATACAGGTTCTGTCCGTTGATGATCACACTGCCGTACGTTCCACCGTCGATGACCGTGTTCGCTTGGATCGGCGGTAATGGACCCCCGAGTGGGATCGTACATGGCGAACCGCAGTTGAACGTGATCACGCTGCCGGGCGCGGCATTAGCCGCCAAGATCGCGCTGCGCAAGTCCCCCGCGCTACCGGCGCCGGTGCCCGGAGGCGATCCCGGTGTGGCATCGGTCATCGCGGTAACGACGATCGAACTCGTTCCAATCGCGAACGGAATCGTACCGCTCGTTCCGTTGCCCGTCGTGGCGCTCACGTTCTGCGAACCGAACGCCGCGCCGCCGCCGATGACGAAACTCGCCGTCAACGAGGTCGAACTCGTCACGTTCACGCTGCTCACGGTGACGTTGGCACCCGCCGCTATGCTCGTGTTTCCGCTCACGAAGTTCGTGCCGGTTACGGTCTCATTCACGGTATTGCCCGCTACGCCGCTGACCGCGCTTAGCGCGGTGAGCGTCGGTGCGGGGAAATGCACGGCTGCGTTCGCCGTGGTGAATCCGGTTGCACTTGCCGAGATCGTCGGATTCGCATCGAATGCGGCGGTGTAGGTCAGTTCGATCCCGGTGGTCGGCTGCGTGATCGAGGTCTGCGAGAGCGTCGAGTTGCCGCTTGCATCGGAGTTGCTCAGCGCGATCGTGACCGGCGCGCCGCTCGCGTTCACGTATACCCCGGGGCCCACGATCGTGTTGCCGTCGGCATCGAGCGCGTTCACGGTCACGCCGACCGAACCGGCCATGCCCGGCGATACCACATTGCCAATCGCGACGGCGAGCGAGTTCACCACACCGTTGAACGTGACGTTCACGCTGTTGGCCGTATTCGCGACGATCGTTTGCGTGAGAGTGCCGGTCGAAAGCACGTTGCCGCTGCCGTTCGTCGCGTCGTACAGCTCCACGCTGAAGGTGTCACTGCCGACCGGTGCATTCACGGTGCCGCTGCAGGTTGCGGTGCAATTTACCACGACGGGCGTTGCCGATCCGACCACGATCGATGCCGATTGCGTCGACGCAGAAACGTAGTTGGGCACACGCCGTGCCGCTTCACCGCTCGCCGTCGGTACGATGATGGTGAACGCAACGCTGACGATTTGCGCCTTTTGCTGCGTGGGCTGCGGCGCCGGCGTCGTCACCGATTGCACGGGAAGGCCCGGCGTGGTGGCGCCGCCGCCGCATCCGGCGAGCAGCGCGGCGATCGCGACCGCGGCAACGTTGCGCATCACGAACCTCCCGACGGTGGTGGGTGCGAACCCGCGCGATGCCGCGCATGCCGCAAATGCGAGCACGCATAAGGCCATTGCCCGGAGCCCGAAGCGCACCATCATTTTTTCGCTCGCCGTCGGTGATCGCCTGCTCGGATCACACCCGATCGATACGCGGTACGAGTCGTATCGTCGTCGCGATTCTGTGAAAATTTCGAGGCGTTAACGACGCGGGCGCGTTGAGCGGTTAGAGGCGCCGTTCGAGCGCATCGAATCGCGCGTCGCCGCGTGCGATCCAGCGATGAATGCCTCTGATCTCGCCTTCGATCGACGTGACCCGGGCCTCGAGCCGATCGAAGCGCGCGTCGACCTGGGCAAAGCGTGTGTCGATCTGGGCAAAGCGCGCGTCGACCTGGGCGAAGCGTGCGTCGACCTGGGCGAACCCCTGGGACATCGCGCCGTGCATGTCGAGGATGGCATTCATCAGATCCGCCGGCGTCGGTTCACGCTCCATGAGGGCATTCTACCACGCGATTGTTGCCGCCATGCTGCCAGCGCGCTTCGAAGCGATGAGTGCGCGAGCTTTGCGTCGGCAGAGCCGCGGCGACTTTAGCCCGACTACGCCGTCGATGCCACGCTCCCGGACGGGAGGCCGGCCGAGCGGGCCGCTCGCGCATTCAAGGCCATAGCCAGTGCCGTGACCGTCGATGTCGAGACGCAGTCCAGATTCAAGATGTTGGGGAAGCAGTCGGGCGTGCACGCAGGGTACAGGTAGCCGTAGAGTCGCGGGTTCACGAGCAGTCCCAACATGAGGATCGGAGGAAAGCCGGCGGCTGCTTCGGCTGCGGTCTGCGTCAGCGTCCACGCCAGCAAAAAGCACGCAGCCTTCCCGTCGGGTTTATTCGCCTTCATCTTTGAAAGCTGATCGGTGGCCATCTGACCGATGTTGTCCGTGTTGGAATACTGGTCGAAGATGGGATACTGGCACTGCGGATAAAACCCCTGACCGGCAAAACGTCCGAGCCCGACCTTCCCATCCCCCGGATCGACCCGCACGACGACCGCCGCCTTCCCGGTGCCGATGAAATCCTTGAGCTTTAACGTGGTGAGGTCGACGTCCGCAGGTTTGGCGATGAAGAGTACCGCTTCTAGTTCGTCGCGCACGAGCGCGAGCAATCGATCCCATTCCTCCTGGGTGAACACCCGATACCGGTCGTTCGCCACGTCGGTGTTAAACTCGTGCGAGAGGTGCAGAACCACCAGTTCTTTGTGCTTTGCGGTGTAGTCGCGGACGGCGGAAAGGACTTGGGCCATCGATTCGCCGTTGGCGCCCTGCCACGAATTGAGGAGTTTGACATAGCCGTAGTGTCCCGTGAAGTACTGACCGCCGCTGATGACCGGACGGATGTCGAAATAACGCACCCCGAGTTCGAGCTGATTGCGAATGGAATGCGTCTGCGTGCAACAGTTCGCGGCGGTGCCGAAGAACGTATGAGCATTCAGCACGCTCATTCCCGCATCATGGGAGCCCGGCATGCAGAGGCGCCGCAGCGTGAGATCTCCCAAGATGGCCAGGTTGTTCTGCATCCAGGACGTGGGAACGGTATTCGAAATGAAGTCGTCGCCGGCGCTCGCCAGAACGAAAGTCACGTCGCCGTTGTATCCCCATCCCAGGTCGAGCGTCGCCCCGCGCGGAGTGCCTTGCGTTGCGAGATTCTCGAAATAGATACGCACGTCGTACTTTCCATCCCTGACGCTCGCTTGAACCTGGAACGTATGCCCGGTATCACCGATCGCGTAGGTGACCTCGCCCACGTCGTCACGCCACTCGTGCAGAAGTCGCTCGTCCCACTCGACATAGATTCTCGGCGCGGTTCCCGCCGCGATGGCCTGCGGAAACTCCCAGGCCGCCATTTGGTATGAGTTCTGATGCGTTCTGCGCCAGTCGTGGGTCGTGCCGTTGACCAATGTTATCGAACCACCCGTTCCCATTGAATGCTCCTTTCACCACGTGATGATCACGTAGCCGTTGCCGCTCTGTGTGCCGGATTGTGTCGTCACGTTCGTCGCGGTTGAAATGTAGAACGACGATCCGGCCCCTCCGCCGGCGCTGCCCTCGGTGATGCCGCCGCCTCCGCCTCCACCGCCGTAGTAGCCGCCGCCGCCGCCGCCGCCGCCCACGACGAGGTTGGCGCTATCAGCGGTTCCGCCGGCGCCGCCCGCACCGGCCGAGCCTGCGCTACCGCGCGCGCCTCCACCGCCGCCGCCGTTTTGTCCGCCGCCCCCGCCTGCGCTCTGCGTGCCGCCACCCCCACCACCGGCAGCAGTGGCACACAGATCTCCCGGGGTCTGGCCAGCAGTACCGTCCGGGTAGCCACCGTTACCGCCGCCGTCGGTGCAACCGGGGTCGCCAATCCCCCCCCCGCCTCCGCCGCCGGCAACGACAAGTTGCGTACTTCCCTCGGTAACGCTGGAAGCGCCGCCGCCGCCACCGCCACCGCCTTCGGCTTCGACGGAGCCGGTAGCACTGCCGCCCACCGCACCGCCGTTGTAGCCGCCCGCGGCTCCGGAACCGCTACTGCTCGTGCCGCCGGCGCCGCCCACCAAGACGTCCAACATGCCGGCCGTTACAGCCAGGGTTGCGGTAACCGAGCCGCCCTCGCCACCCGCGCCGGGGGAACCGCCGGTCGAGCAAACGCAGGCCGTCCCCCCTTGGGCGCCTGCCGCGGTGATCGTCACGTTGGTCACGCCGCTGGGCAGCGTAATGGACTGCGATGCGCCGGTGTAGACGAAACTTGTATACGCGAGCGATGCGGCTTGGCTCTGTCCCGCGCCGTCGCTCAGGGTCGCCGTACATGTGCCGGCGCTCGGCGAAGCAACAACCGATGCCGTAAACGACGTCCCGCTCGACGGCGCGACGGTCGCGATGCTCGCACATCCGCTCCCCGTGGCTACGGTTAGCGTCTTGTCGTACGGAGCGTTGGTCCACCCGACTTCGGAGGCGCTGAACGTCGCCGATGAACCCGTGCCGCTCGTTGCGTACAAATCGATGCCGGCATACGCGGGGTTTTGCGTATCGTTCGTTGTCACGACGATCGGCTGCAGCGTCGGCGTGAAGCTCGTTGTACTCGTTGTAATGCCGGCGGCGGACCCGCCGATCGTGGATGACGTGATCGCCAAGCCGGTGTAGGTCAGCGTGATCCCGCTCGTCGGTTGCGTCAGCGATGTTTGCGAGAGCGCCGTTGCCCCGGACGGATCGGAATCCGAGAGAGCGATCGTTAGCGGCTTGTCGCTCGCGTTGACGTACACGCCGGGCCCGACGATCGTGTTCCCGTCAGCGTCGAGCGCGTTGACGCTGACCGGAATCAACGCCGGCGTGCCGGCGGTGCCGCTTGCACCGAGCACGATGCTCAGCGACGCGACGACACCGTTGAAGGTGACGTTCACGCTATTGGCCGTGTTCGCGACGATCGTTTGCGTCAATGCTCCGGTCGAGAGCACGTTGCCCGTGCCGTTGGTCGCGTCGTAGAGGTTCACGGTAAACGTATCGCTGCCGACCGGCGCGCTCACCGTCCCACTGCACGTCGCCGTGCAGTTCACGGTGGTCGGCATTGCGCTGCCGACCGCGATCGATGCCGATTTCGTCGACGCTGAAACGTAGTTCGGCACGCGACGCGCGCTCGCGCCGCTCGCCGTCGGCACGATGATGTTGAACGAAACCTTCACGCTTTGCGGCGACTGTTGCGTAGGCTGCGGCGCGGGCGACGCGACGGATTGCACGGGAAGGCTCGGCGTGGAGCCGCCACCGCCGCAGCCGGCGAGCAGTGCGACGAGCGCAACCGATGCAAGATTGCGCATTAGGAACCGCTCGCGCCCGCGGCCGTGAATGCCATACTTGCGGACGAAAGGACCACCGTTCCCGGCGGCGGCGTTGGCCCCGGAATCAACCCGCGTGACGCCGCGCATGCCGCGAGAACCAGCACGGATAAGGCGAACGCCGGAAGCGCGTAGCGCACTGTCATTGCTTATTATGTGGGAGGCTGAGACTCGTGCGGCAATCTGCTAGCTAGCAGGGTGCCCCACGCTAGCCCCCCGAAGTCGGCCTGACGATGCATGTGTCGGAGCGCGACGTGCACGCCGTCTCGCGGATCTGGAGCGAGCTCGCCGACTTTCCCGCATCCGACATCGATGCGGCACTAGCCCACGCGCTGCGGGAACTTACCCGGACGATCGGAGCGACCAACGGATTTTGGGTTGCGGCCCGACGGGACGCTGAAGCCTCGCGCATCACCGACCCGCGCGCGTGGCGTATCGTTGCGACCGCGCAACTCGATTCTTCCGCTGAGCGCCGCGGCCGTGTGGCCGAACAAGCCGCGCGCTTCGCGGCTGGAGACGTCGACCCGCAAACGCAAGCGATCCTTGCGCACGCCGGGCGCACTCGCGCTTTCCTGCGCCCCGAGCTCGTCGACGATCACGAGTGGGAAAACTCGTGGCTCTACAATGAAATTCTGCGTCCACTGGCCGTCGGCGACCGTCTCCTCGGCTCACACACGATCGATACGCGACACGAGTCGTACATCGGGCTCGAACGGGGCATCAACGCTCGACCCTTCGGTGAGCGTGAGCGCGATGTATTGAATCTTTTTCTCCTCGGCGCCGGCGCCTTTCATCGCGAGGCGATGCGGGCGTTCGCGCCCGCGTGTTCGCTTACGCCGCGCGAGCACGAGGTGCTGTGTCTTCTTCTCACCGGGATGGCCGAGCGTGAAATCGCGTGGCAGCTCTCGTTGACACCACGCACGACACATCAATACGTCGTCGCGATTTTACGAAAATTCGGCCTCCACGGCCGCGTCGAGCTCATGGCCCACTTCCTCCGCGCGCAATGAGTCAAGCTCTCGGCCGGCCTCTTGATACGGAAATTTCATGTATCATCGGATTGCTATGCCGAAGATTCTCATGATTGTGACCGGGCACTCGCGCATCGATGCCGAGCACCCGACCGGGCTCTGGCTCGAGGAGTACAGCATCCCGTGGCACGCGTTTCGCGAGGCCGGCTTCGAGATCGTGACCGCGACGCCGCACGGCGGCCACGCACCGATCGATCCGCGCAGTCTCGAGGGCGCCGATCCGAACGATCTCGCGCGCAAGGACCTCGAGCAGACCGTAACCTTGCGCGAAGCGGGCGATGCAACCGACCACGACGCCGTCTTTATCCCCGGCGGACACGGTACGATGTTCGATCTTGCCACCTTCGATCCGCTGAAGACGTTGCTCAGCGAGTTCGACGCGCAGGGAAAGATCATCGCGGCGGTTTGCCATGGACCGGCGGCGTTCGTCGATGCGATTCGGACCGGTGAAGCGGCAACGCTCGTCGCCGGAAAGACGATCACGTGCTTCACCGACGAGGAAGAACGTGCCGTCAAACTCGATAAGGTGGATTACCGGTCAGAACCCGCAATCCAGGGCGAGCACGGCCAAAGCCGTCATCGAGGCGTTAAAAACGCGGGTGCGGTGACCGGCTAGAGGCGCCCTTCGAGCGCATCGAACCGCGCGTCGCTGCGTGCGATCCAGCGATGAATGCCTCTGATCTCGCCTTCGATCGACGTGACCCGCACCTCGAGCCGCTCGAACCGCGCGTCGACCTGGGCAAAGCGCGCGTCGACTTGGGCGAATCCCTGGAACATCGCGCCGTGCATGTCGAGGATGGCATTCATCAGATCCGCCGCCGTCGGTTCACGCTCCATGAGGGTTAAAGGCGCCGTTCGAGCGCATCGAACCGCGCGTCGCTGCGTGCGATCCAATGATGAATGCCTCTGATCTCGCCTTCGATCGAAGTAACCCGCGCCTCGAGCCGACCGAACCGCGCGTCGACCTGGGCGAACCCCTGGGACATCGCTCCGTGCATGTCGAGGATCGCGTTCATCAGATCCGCCGGCGTCGGTTCACGCTCCATGAGGGCATTCTACCACGCTATTGTTGCCGCTATGCTGCCTGCGCGCTGCGAAGCGATGAGTGCGCGAGCTTTGCGTCAGCAAAGCCGCGACGACTTTAGCCCGACAAAGCCGTCCCCGGCTTTGTCGGATAAAGTCCCTGGGGTGGCTGGATTCGAACCAACGAATGGCGGATTCAAAGTCCGCTGCCTTACCGCTTGGCGACACCCCACCGGTTTTCGCTTCGCGAAAATCGCGACATCCTGTCGCTCCGGTTGTGTCGCCGCTTCGTGCGGCGACCCCATTGCGGAGCAACGGCCCTCAATACTACTTTCGGACCGAGGTCCCTGTCATACGCGCGACCCATGGCACGTCGAAAAGTTCGGCACGAGCCGCGCGCCGGCTATAGCGTATCGCAAGCACGAGCCATACGACGAAGAGCCCGAGATCGAGCAGGATGGCGAGACCGTAAATCCAGAGGGTGGCAACCACGTCGCCGACGACCAGGCTGAGCACGAGCGGCCACAGCAACGCGGCAAGCCCGATGGCCGTCGACAGAATGCCGAACCAAAGGGCTTGCCGCAAGTGGAACCGATACCAGGCCGATGCCTCCGGCCGCGGTGTCACCGCTTCGAGGAGCGCCAGCGGCCATGCGAGGTAGGCCAGCGATGCGCTGCGCGCTTCCGCGTCGGCGCGTTCGGTCGGTGTGTTAATTTATCTCGTTGCGAGCAGATGTTTTTGCTTCGCGCTGATGAAGCGCTTGGCGCCGATGAACCGATTCGCCCAATACGCGTCGTGCAGGCTCGAGACCATCACTCCTTCGCTCGCGGCGTGGACGAACTTTCCGTGGCCAAGATAAATGCCCACGTGCGAAGCGCCGGGGGCGTAGGTCTGAAAGAACACCAGATCGCCCGGCCGCATGCCGCCCACGATGCGCTGCCCGGCGTCGAACTGCGCGTCGGCGGTTCGCGGCAGGCTGATCCCGAGCATCGCGAAGACGTGCTGCACGTACCCGGAGCAATCGAAGCCGCTCGAGGTCGTGCCGCCGAAAACGTATGGGACGCCGAGGAATTTCAGGGCGCTGCGGGTGAGCTCGGTCGCGATCCGTGAGGTCCGCGCCAGCACGCCGCCCGCAAAGGAACGAAACTCGGCGTTCTTGGCGCCGTGCTCGGACTTGGTGACGACGATCAGGTGGGACGTCCATTCCGCGACGTCGGGGCTGGTTGGGGCCGAATCGAAGGCCCTGGTTTTTGCGGGACCTGGGGTCGCGGCGCCAGCAGTGGCAAACGACCCGGTGAGCAACAGGGCAAAAGCCCCGATAGCTAACGCTTGACGCAAGAGACGCTCCTCTTTCACGACACTTGCGAGGTTAGTTGACGGGTTCGGACGGGAAAGATCGCCCTAGGACCGGACCGGCCCATTCACCCCTAATCCCGGGAAAGTCCCCCGCTCCGGCTGCCATCGCCGGATTCAGTGTTCTTGTGCAGGCGTAGGGACCGCAGGCTATGCCCACGGCTTGGGCCTTTTGGTTTACCGCGAGGCGACCATCTCCTGCCCCTCTTTTTCTCAGGCTTTACAAAACGGCGGCAGCTTGCTCGATGCGCCGAGCCAAGTCCCCGGCGATCCGCTCGATCGTCTCGCGATCGTCCCCCTCGGCCATGACCCGGATCAACGGCTCGGTTCCGGAGGGCCGAATCAGGAGCCGGCCGGTGCCGGCCAGCGCGCTTTCCGCCCGGACGATTGCCTCACGCACCTCTTGCACGTCGAGCACGCCCTTGTGCGGCGTACGCACGTTGACCAGGACCTGCGGTGCGACGACGACCTCGCGCACGAGATCGTGCAACCGCACGTTCTTCTCGCACATAATACCGAAGAGCGTCACCGCCGTCATCGGTCCGTCGCCGGTCGTATTACGGCGCAGGTCGATCACGTGTCCCGATTGCTCGCCGCCGAGCACGAAACCGCCGGCCTGCATGCGTTCGAGTACGTAGCGATCGCCAACCGCCGTGCGGATCAGCGTCAATCCTACCCGCGCGAGCGCACGCTCGAATCCGATATTGCTCATCACCGTCCCGACGATCGTATCGTGCGTGAGCTCGCCGCGCTCGTGCAACAAACGTCCGATCGCGTACATCACGTGATCGCCGGAAACGATCGCGCCGCTCTCGTCGACGAAGAGCGCACGATCGGCATCACCGTCGAACGCGACGCCGACCACGGGCCGATCGTTCCGCGCTCGTGCCCGCTCGACTTCGGCCTGCAGCGGACCCAGGTGCGTGGCACCGCACTCGACGTTGATCCGCGCACCGTCGTTGTCGCAATTGATTTCGATCACGTCGGCGCCGAGTTTGCGCAGCGCATACGGCGCGATGGCGTACGCTGCTCCGAACGCGCCGTCCACCACGATCCGCATGCCGCCCAGATCGACGCCCGTTTCGTAGAGTTCGTCGTAATAGTGCTTGCCGAGGTTTTGAGCGATCCGTGCAACCCCGACGCCTGCTCCGGTGGGACGCGGCAGATCGTCGCGTTCCATAAGGGACTCGATCTCGTGTTCGAGATCGTCGGAAAGCTTGAATCCGTCGGGGCCGAAGAATTTGATTCCGTTGTCGGCGATCGGATTGTGTGAGGCGCTGATCATCACGCCCGCCGCCGCCTCCTCCGCCAGGGTGATGCGCGCAACGGCCGGTGTCGGCACGATTCCGACTTGCAGCACGTCGCGTCCAACCGAGGTAATGCCCGCCACGATTGCAGCCTCGAGCATCGTTCCGGACAGCCGTGTGTCGCGGCCGACGATCACCGGCCGGTGCCGTTCGCTCTCGTGCGCCAGCGCCGTTGCGCCGGCCCGTCCGATCGCAAAGGCGAGCTCCGGCGTCAAATCGTCGTTCGCGACGCCGCGCACGCCATCCGTGCCGAAGTGCGCCCTCACGGATTGCGTTCGCTCGCGCCCTGCACGAAGTCGACGCGCACGCGAATCAAATCGGGGGAGACGTTGAGCTCGGCGACTTCCGATCCGCTCGCGTCGACGGGGATTGGGCGGACCATCTCGTCGATCGCCTGAGGTGTCTGCGGTATCGGGACGTCGACACGAATCGAGCTGACCTGCGAGAGCTGGTCCTGCGGGCCCTGGACGACCACTTGTGCCGGCGTTAGCTGGGAGCTATTGACCACGACGTGCGTCTGCGGCGCTCCGCTGTAATGAAAGGAGAGCGCGAAACTGCGCTGATCGATCTTTTCAACCGTCAGGCTCACCGAGGCCGGGCTCAAACTCTGTACCACCACGTTCGGCGCGACCAATTCCACCGGCACGTTGTAGACGCCCGCCCCCTTGCCCGAAAGATCGAGGACCGCCTTGATCTCGTCGGGCTTGACCGCCGGTCCGGCGCGGCGGGTATCGACGGTGACGACGGCCTCCTTGTCGGTATATCGTGCGACGTATCCGGCCGGAAGGTTCGCCGCGACGATCGGAACGGAGAGCTGCTGATCGAAACGTGCCGCCAAAACCGGATTGCTGGCATACCGGAAATACGCCCAGCCGACGATGGCCAGGGCGAGGGAGAGGAGCTTAAGTCCGAAGTTCTTTCGGATGATCTGCACGGACGTTTCCCTTGTCTTTTGGCGGTGCGAGCCGTGAGCGCAATTGCGAGATGACGTCGTTGCGCACAAAGCGGCGGCGTTCGCGCGGCGGACGCGTTACGGCGAGCAGCACCTTGATCAGACGCGTCTCCTCCTCGATCGGCCGCGAGAGCCTTCCTTCGCGCGCGATGCAGATCGCGCCGCTCTCCTCGGAAATCACGATGACGACCGCATCGGTCTGCTCGGTCAGACCCAGCGCCGCACGATGGCGCGTGCCCACCCGGCGTTCCGAGAGACGCTGCTCGGCAAGCGGCAAGAAGCAGCCGGCGGCCTCGACGAGGTTCCCCCGCACGATCAGTGCGCCGTCGTGCAACGGCGAACGCGGCATGAAGAGCGCGAGCACGAGCTCGGCGGAGAGCTCGGCGTTGAGCACGGTTCCGCTCTCCACGAATTCTTTGAGGCCGCTCTGTTGCTCGATCACGATTAACCCGCCGAGCTTGTTGCGCGAGAGCAGGAATGCCGCGTGCGCGAGCGTCGTGATCGATTTGTCCTCGCGCCGCATCCAGTCGGTCGTTTCTTCGCCGATGTGCAGCAAGCCGCCGCGCCCGATCTGCTCGAGCGCGCGCCGCAGCTCCGGCTGAAAGACGATCGGAATCGTGACGGCGGCGCCGACGAGCGCGAACTGGAGAATCGCGCCGAGCAGATATAAGTGCATCAGGTTGGCCAAGCCGAGCAGGCCGGCCAGCACCAGCAAGCCGGTCAGCATTTGCACCGCTCGCGTCCCGCGGATCAGCAGAAGCACGTAGTAGATGAGCACGCTGGTCGCGACGATGTCGACGACATCGGTGATGCCGACATAACCGAACAGCGCGTTAATCCAGGACACGATGCACCTCGAGCGCTTCTTCGAGCACGCGATCCGGGGTGATCTCCGGCGCGTGCAAACCGCTGGCGGCGATTGCCGTCCACCAACGCAGCGGAAGCGGCGTGAGCAGCGCATTGACGCGGCGCGCGTGAAAGCGGTTGATTTCGATATCGACCAAACCGAGCACGACCTCAAGAGCCGATCGGTCCATATCCCATTCCACGATCACGCCGGCGCCGTGTGCTTCGCAGGCGAGAACGCCGTCGGGGCGCCCCGGACCGCCCAGCGCATGGAGCAGCAGCGGCAAGGCTTCGGGGACGCTGGGGTAAACTGCAAGGGCGATGATGGGTCGCTCGAAGATCACCGCCCCCGTCGCCTCGCGGATCGCGGCCGCACACGCATCGCCGGCGCGCTCGACCAAACCATACGTCCGCCCGCATGCCGGGAAGTGGACCCACGAGACCTGCGCCCCATGGCCGGCAGCGATCGATTCGATCGTCGCACGCTCGGCATCGTCGGGAATGGGTTGAACTCGCAGGGTGAAGCCGGACACGATAACACGGTTCTCCTAATGTGATGAACGGCCTACATCGCGCATTGGTTGTATCCACGGGAAAAAACGTGGCGTGGATCTGTCTGGATTCCGAAACGCAGCCGCGCCTCGCGCAGCTGCGTCGTCAGAGCGGTAAACGCTCCATGCCGGTGCCCGGTGACGTGGTTCACGTCCGCATTTTGGAAGACGACCGGACGGTTGTCGACCGGATCGAACCGCGCAGCTTCCGACTCGAGCGCCGTACCGTCGAAGGCCGCAGCAAAACGATCGCGGCCAACGTCGACATGCTGGTCACGGTCACCGCGTTAGCCGATCCGGCACCGCGGCTGATTACTTTGGACCAATTACTGGCATTCGCCGAACTCGAATCAATCGAAGCCATGGTGGTACTGACAAAACCCGACCTCGCCGATCCCGGCATCACGCGCGAGCTGCACGATCTCTACTCGAGACTCGGATATCCGAGCCTGATCGTAAACCCAAAGGAAGGCGCGAACGTCCCGGCCTTGCGCCGAGCCCTCGAGGGCCGTCACGCGCTGCTTTGCGGGAACTCCGGCGTCGGGAAAAGCTCGATCTTCCGCGCGCTCGGCGGCCAGGCGAGTGTCGGGAACGTCTCGCGGCACGGCATGGGCCGCCAGACCACGACCGCGGCGCGCCTCTACCGCCTGCCCGCCGGCTTCCTTATAGATAGCCCGGGCGTCAACGAATTCGGGCTCGGCCGGGTCGCTCCGGCCGAGCTGGTCGAGGGCTTCCGCGAGATGCGCCGGCCGGCGACCACCTGCCGCTTTTCCGATTGCACCCACCTGCGCGAGCCGGACTGCGGTGTAAAGGCGGCCGTGGCCGCCGGAGGGATCGCCGAAAGCCGCTACAGCAGCTACGAACGCATGCTCATCGAGAGCGGCACGGCTTCGGGGCGAGTCGCGCCATAAAGCCTTCTTACCTGGGAGCTGATTATCGCGCCCCATTACTTCTTACCGTGGCGGCGGCTTGGGCTGCATGTCTGCGAGCCCCTCCCGGTGTGAAGGGCTGCTGGAGAGCGGCCCGGATGCGGGGG